>DATMSF010000320.1:0-7290 GCA_035565535.1 Aeromicrobium sp. | reverse complement strand
CACCGGCCGAGATCTCGTGCTGGCCGATCGGCCCGACGTGCCACTCGTGGTGGTCCCGGACCCGCGCGATCGGCTCGCCGATCTGAGTGCGGCGTTCTACGACCACCCGGCGTCCGCCTTCACGACCGTCGGCGTCACCGGCACACAGGGCAAGACCACGACGACGTACCTGGCCGAGGCCGCCCTGGGTACTCGGCGCAGTGCGGTCGTCGGCACGATCGGCACCCGGATCGCCCGCGTCCAGGCGGCGTCAGCGCTGACGACCCCGGAGGCGCCGGCCCTGCAGGCGCTGTTCGCCGTGATGCGCGAGGAGTCCGTCGAGACTCTCGCGATGGAGGTCTCCAGCCACGCGCTCGTGCAGGGTCGGGTCGACGGGTTCGCCTTCGACGTCGCGGTGTTCTTGAACCTGGGCCGGGACCACCTGGACTTCCACCACACCCTGGAGGAGTACTTCTTGGCCAAGGCGTCGCTGTTCACCGCCGAGCACGCTCGTCACGCGGTGCTGAACGCCGACGACCCGTACGCGATGCGCATCCGCGATCTGACGAGCCTGCCCGTCACGACCTTCTCCTCGCTCGGTACCGCAGCGGACTGGCGTGCCGCGAACGTGCGGCCGCACCGTCTCGGCACCGACCTGGAGGTGCTGGGACCCGACGGTTCGGTCACCGAGCTGCACGTGCCGCTGGCCGGCGTCTTCAACGTCAGCAACGCGATGGCTGCACTCGCAGGTCTGGCGACGGCGGGGTACGCGCCCGCGGAGCTCGCTGCGGGTATCGCCGCCTCGACCGGTGTCCCGGGCCGGATGGAACGCGTCGACGCAGGCCAGGAGTTCACTGCCGTCGTCGACTACGCCCACAAGCCCGAAGCGGTCACGGCGGTGCTGCAGGCGCTGCGCCCGGTCACCGCGGGTCGACTCATCGTCGTCCTCGGCGCTGGTGGTGACCGCGACCAGGGCAAGCGACCGTTGATGGGCCGCGCGGCGGCCGAGACGGCCGACGTCGTCATCGTGACGGACGACAATCCGCGCACCGAACCGCCGGCGGCGATCCGCGCCGAGGTGCTCGCCGGCGCCGAGGGCGCTCCCGCCGTCGTGTACGAGGTCGGTGATCGTCGCGACGCGATCGCCCACGCCGTGGCGATGGCGCACCGCGGCGACACCGTCGTCGTCGCCGGGAAGGGACACGAGCGCGGCCAGGAGATCGACGGTGTGCTGCACCCGTTCGACGATCGCGAGACGCTCCTCGAGCTGATCGGTCAGGCCGACGGGGCCGACGCATGACTCCGATGACGCTGGCCGAGGTCGCCACCGTCGTCGGCGGCGACCTGATCGGGGACGGCAGCGCTCTGGTGACTGCCGTGGACGTCGATTCACGTCGGGCCGCCCCGGGACTGTTGTTCGCGGCGCTGCCCGGCGAGCACGTCGACGGTCACGACTTCGTCGAGGCGGCGTTGGCCGCAGGCGCCGCGGGAGCACTGGTCTCGCGAGCGGTGCCGGCGGCGGCCGGTGGCCTCGTCGTTGTCGACGACGTGCTCACCGCGCTGTCCGGACTGGCCCGGCACCAGGTCGACACGTCGTCGGCGATCGTCATCGGCGTCACGGGTTCGCAGGGCAAGACCGGCGTGAAGGACCTGCTCGCCCACGTCCTGTCCGGAGTGGCCCCGACGGTTGCTCCGCACGGCTCGTTCAACAACGAGCTGGGCGTCCCGCTGACGGTCCTGCGGTCGACTGCCGAGACGAGGTACCTCGTGGTCGAGATGGGGGCCCGCGGCATCGGCCACATCGCTCACCTGTGCGGCATCGCTCCGCCGTCGGTCGGCGTCGTGCTCAACGTCGGAACGGCCCACGTGGGCGAGTTCGGGTCCCCGGAGGCGATAGCGGTCGCCAAGGGCGAGCTCGTCGAGGCGCTGGCTGCCGACGGTGTCGCGGTCCTGAACGCCGACGACGCGCGGGTCCGAGCGATGGCTTCACGCACGCGGGCTCGGACGCTGACCTTCGGTGAGCGCGGCGACGTCGCCGTGTCGGCGCTGCGACTCGACGAGCTCGGCGAGCCCCGCTTCACCCTGACCTATGACGACGAGAGCTTCGCGGTGCACGTGCCGCAAGTGGGTCGCCACGTCGCGTTCAACGCCGCGGCTGCCGCGGCAGCGGCCGTCGCCGCCGGAGTCGGTCTCGACGTCGTGGTCGAGCGGTTGGCGTCGGCCGTCGCGGGGTCGCCGATGCGGATGGAGCGACACGTGCGCGCCGACGGCGTCACGGTCGTCAACGACGCCTACAACGCCAACCCCGAGTCGATGACCGCGGCTCTGGAAGCCGTCGCCGAGCTGTCGGCCGGACGGCGGATCGCCGTGCTGGGGGAGATGCTCGAGCTGGGTGAGTCATCGACTGCCGCCCACCGCGACGTGGGTCGTCTGGCGAACGCGCTCGGTTTCGACCGTGTCGTCGCGGTCGGCGAGGGGGCCGCACCGATCGCCGAAGGTGCCGGTGACGTGGGTGAATCGGTGCCCGACGTCGATGTGGCAGTGAGCACACTCTCAGCGTGGCTGGCACCCTCCGACGTGGTCCTTGTGAAAGCATCGAGGGGTTGTCGACTCGAGCGCGTCGCCGAGGCGCTCTTGGCTGGGAAAGGACCCATGGCTCGATGAAGGCGATTCTGTTCGCGGGTGGTTTCTCGCTGCTGGGCACGTTGCTCGGCACCCGCATCGCGATCCGCCTGCTGGTGGCCAAGGGTTACGGTCAGCTGATTCGCGACGACGGCCCGACCGGGCACCACACCAAGCGCGGAACGCCCACGATGGGTGGCCTGGTCATCATCGTGGCCGTCGTGGTCAGCTACTTCGCGGCGATGGGCCTGACCCGCACGAAACCGAGCGCATCGGCACTGCTGCTGCTGTTCTTGTTCTGCGGTCTGGGCCTGATCGGATTCCTCGACGACTTCATCAAGATCAGGAAGCAACGCAACCTCGGCTTGCGCAGCAAGGCCAAGTTCATCGGCCAGGTCACGATCGGACTGGTGTTCGCGATCCTGGCGATCCAGATGGAGGACGGTGACGGGCACAGCGTCATCACGCACTCGATCTCGTTCATCCGTGACATCCCGGGCTGGACGATGCCCAGCGCGTTGCTCGTGCTCTGGGTGCTCCTGATGATCGCGGGCGCCAGCAACGGCGTGAACCTCACCGACGGTCTCGACGGCCTCGCCACGGGCGCCTCGGTCATGGTGTTCGGTGCGTTCGTGCTGATCAACATCTGGCAGAGCAACCAGAACTGCTCCTACTACCCGGGACCGAAGTGCTACGAGGTGCGTGACCCGCTGGACCTCGCGGTCGTCGCCTCGGCGTTGACGGGCGCCTGCTTCGGCTTCCTGTGGTGGAACGCGTCGCCGGCCAAGATCTTCATGGGCGACACCGGGTCGTTGTCCCTGGGCGGCGCGATGGCCGGGTTCGCGATGATGACCCGCACCGAGCTGCTGCTGATCATCCTGGGCGGGCTGTTCGTCGCGATCACCGCGTCGGTCATCCTGCAGGTCGGCTACTTCAAGCTGACGAAGGGCAAACGGATCTTCCGCATGGCGCCGTTGCAACATCACTTCGAGCTGTCCGGCTGGGCCGAGATCACGATCGTCGTCAGGTTCTGGATCATCAGTGGACTGTGCGTCATGATCGCCATGGGCGTCTTCTACGCCGAATGGGTCGCGGGGGCCGTGTGAGCGGGGTCGAGCTCGGCGGGCTCGACCGAGAGTCCTCGTGGGCCGGGGTTCGCGCCGTGGTGGCCGGCTTCGGCGTCTCCGGAGCGGCCGCGGCCGACACATTGCAGCACCTGGGCGCCTCGGTCGTGGTGGTCGACGAGCGCCCGCGCGACCAGTTCACCGAGCAGGCGGACCTGCTGGAGCTGCTGGGCGTCGACCTGCGCCTCGGCCCCGGGTCGACGACCGACCTGCCGGACGCCGACGCGACCGACGTCGATCTCGTGGTCACCTCACCGGGTTGGCGCCCGGACTCGCCCTTGCTGGTCCGAGCCGCCGAGCGCGGGGTGCCGGTGTGGAGCGAGGTCGAGCTGGCCTGGCGGCTGCGCCGTCCCGACGACGCGCCATGGCTCGTCGTGACCGGCACGAACGGCAAGACCACGACGGTCCAGATGCTCGAGGAGATCCTGCGGGCCGACGGACGGCGAGCGGCGGCCGTCGGCAACGTGGGTCGGCCCGTCGTGGAGGCCGTGATGGACGACGAGCCCTACGACGTGCTCGCCGTCGAGGTGTCGAGCTACCAGCTGCACTGGACCGACTCGCTGTCGCCGCTGGCGAGCGTGGTGCTGAACGTGGCGCCCGATCATCTGGACTGGCACGGAGGACTCGACCAGTACGCGGCCGCGAAGGCCAAGGTCTACCACCACACCCAGGTCGCCTGCGTCTACAACGCGCAGGACGAACGGACCGAGCGCATGGTCGAGGACGCCGACGTCGTCGAGGGCTGCCGTGCGATCGGATTCACGGTCGGCATCCCGGCACCCAGCGAGATCGGCCTGGTCGAGGACGTGCTGGCCGACCGTGCGTTCGTCAAGGAACGCATCTCGACGGCAGCCGAGCTGGCTCACCTCAGTGACCTGGGGGCGGATCCGCCCCCTCACGTGGTCCAGAACGCGCTGGCCGCCGCTGCGTTGGCCCGGGCGTTCGGTGTGTCGCCGCGAGCGGTTCGCGACGGTCTGCGCGCGTTCCGTCTCGACGAGCACCGGGGCGCCGAGGTCGCCGTGATCGACGACGTCCTGTGGGTCGACGACTCCAAGGCCACCAACACCCACGCGGCCGAAGCGGCTCTGGGCGGAGTCGGTCGAGCCGTCTGGATCGCGGGCGGTCTGGCCAAGGGCGCGTCGTTCGACGAGCTGGTCGAGAGGACCCGCCGCCACCTGCGCGCCGTCGTGCTCATCGGTGCGGACGCCGACGTGATCGCCGAGGCGTTGGCCCGACACGCACCGGATGTGCCCGTCACACACGTTGACTCCAGCCACACTGGTCTCATGGATCGCGTGGTCGAGGCGGCAGCCGGTCTGGCACAGCCGGGTGACACCGTTCTGCTCGCCCCCGGGTGCGCGTCCATGGACCAGTTCGTCTCCTACCGCGACCGTGGCGACCAGTTCGCCGCTGCGGTGCTGCGGCGCGAGTCGGTTCAGCGGGGCCCTGGGAACGGCGAGACGGATGGATAGCGTCAAACGGCTGCTGGAGCGACCGCTGGCGTCCTACCAGCTGGTGCTGGGTTCGGTCGCCCTGCTGCTCGGCATCGGACTGATCATGGTGCTCAGCGCGAGCTCGGTCTACTCGCGGTACGCCTACGGCAACTCCTACGGCATCATCTCGCGCCAGCTGTTCTTCGCGGTCCTGGGCCTGATCGGTGCCTTCGTCGTGGTGAAGCTGCCCTGGTCCGTCCTCCGGCGGCTCGTGCTGCCGTTCCTGCTGGTCGCGGTGGCCCTGATCGGCGCCACGTTCGCCTTCGGCCTGGACATTCGCGGCAACCGCAACTGGCTGCCGTTGTTCGCGGGGTTCAACCTGCAGCCTTCGGAGTTCGCCAAGCTCGCGCTCGTGCTGTGGATCGCTCAGTGGTACGCGACCCACCAGAAGTCACTGACCACGCCCCGGCTCGTCCTGCTGCCGATGGTGCCGGTCGCCGGGGCCGTCGCCGGTCTGGTGGTCCTGCAGCACGACCTGGGGACCGCGCTGGTGCTGTTCGCGCTGATCGTCGGGATGCTCTGGGTCGGCGGTCTGCCGCGGCGTCAGATGACCGGCGTGCTGGCGGGCGTGTTCGTGATCTTGTTGTTCTTCGTCGTCACGTCCCCGCACCGCATCGTGCGACTGCTGAACTTCACCGACCCGCTGTCGGACCCCGACTACGCCGGGTACCAGTCGATCCACGCCAGCATGGCGCTCGCGCGCGGTGGGTTCTGGGGTGTCGGCCTCGGGGGCAGCCGGCAGAAGTGGGGTTCGCTGCCCGACGCCCACACCGACTTCATCCTGGCCGTCACCGGCGAGGAGCTGGGCCTGCTGGGCGCGCTGGTGATCCTCGCGTTGTTCGCGACGCTGGCATTGGCCGGCATCCGCATCGCGACACGTTCGCGCGATCCGTTCGCGCGGTACGTCGCGGCCGGGATCACGATCTGGATCGTCGTCCAGGCCTCCATCAACGTCGCGATGGTGCTGGGCCTGCTGCCGGTCATCGGCATTCCGTTGCCGTTGATCTCCTACGGCGGTTCCAGCATGTTGGTCACACTGGTCGCCATGGGCTTCCTGCTGCGCTGTGCCGCGACCGAACCGGGGGCGCAGCGTGCGCTCGACATCAGCCGCAACGCCAAGAAGCGCCGCACCCGGACGACCCGTCGACAGCCGGTCGGGGCGAGGCGCTGACGATGCGGGTGCTGCTCGCCGGTGGCGGTACGGCCGGCCACACGTCGCCGCTGCTCGCCACGGCTGCCGTCCTGCGGGACCAGGGCGCCGACATCACCTGCCTGGGCACACCGCGCGGGCTGGAGGTGACGCTGATCCCCGAGGCCGGCTACCGGCTGGAGCTGGTCCCACCCGTGCCGCTGCCTCGCCGTCCGGGCAAGGAGCTGCTCTGGCTCCCGGGCCGGCTGCGCGCCGCGGTCAAGGCCGCCCGAGAGGTGGTCGAGAGGACACGCCCCGACGTCGTCGTCGGTTTCGGCGGCTACGTCTCGGTCCCGGCCTATCTGGCCGCCCGTCGTGCCCGGATCCCGCTGGTGGTGCACGAGGGCAATGCGCGACCCGGCGTCGCGAATCGACTGGGTGCTCGGTTCACGACCTACGTCGCCACGAGCTTTCCCGACACCGACCTGCCGCACGCGACGTACGTGGGCCTGCCGATCCGCGCCGAGATCGCCCGCCTGGACCGCGCCGCGGTGCGTGTCGAGGCTCGTGCGCACTTCGGGCTCGACCCCGATCGACCCACGTTGCTGGTCACCGGCGGATCACAAGGGGCACGCAGCATCAACACGGTCGTGTCGTCGGCTGCCGGACGGCTGGCCGACGCGGGGGTGCAGGTGCTGCACGCGGCGGGCCGGCCCGACGAGGTCGTCCTGGACCGGCAGGACGGCGACCCGCCGTACGTCGTGGCCCCCTACATCGACCGGATGGACCTGGCCTACGCCGCCGCCGACCTGATCGTCTGCCGGTCCGGAGCCAACACCGTCACCGAAGTGGCCGCTGTGGGACTTCCGGCGGCGTTCGTGCCGTTGCCGCACGGGAACGGCGAGCAAGCGGTCAACGCTCACCCGGTCGTGCAGGCGGGCGG
>DATMSF010000319.1:0-1973 GCA_035565535.1 Aeromicrobium sp. | reverse complement strand
ATCCACCTGCCGGGCATCTACGTCGACGCCGTGCTGCCGTTGACCGTGGCCCAGGCGGCCGACAAGGGCATCGAGCGTCGCACGGTCCGCGAGCTGGAGGAGGTGTCCGCATGAGTTGGACCCGCGATCAGATGGCCGCGCGCGCCGCGGCCGAACTCTCCGACGGCGACTACGTGAACCTCGGCATCGGCCTGCCGACCCTGGTCCCGGGGCATGTGGCGCCCGGGGTGGAGATCGTCATGCAGTCCGAGAACGGCATCCTCGGCCTCGGCCCGTACCCGATCGCCGGCGACGAGGACCCGGACCTGATCAACGCCGGCAAGGAGACGGTGACGGTGATCCCGGGCGCCAGCTTCTTCGATTCGGCGACGAGCTTCGGGATGATCCGCTCCGGCAAGGTCGACGTCGCGATCCTGGGCGGCATGCAGGTCAGCGAGCGCGGCGACCTGAGCAACTGGGTGGTGCCGGGCAAGCTGGTCAAGGGCATGGGCGGGGCCATGGACCTGGTCCACGGTGCGCGCCGGGTGGTCGTCGTCATGGAGCACTGCGCCAAGGACGGCTCGCCCAAGATCCTCGTCGAGAACACCCTGCCGCTCACCGGCGCCGGCGTCGTGGATCGCATCATCACCGACCTGGCGGTGATCGACGTGACCGACGACGGCCTGCAGCTGGCGGAGATGGCTCCCGACGTATCCGCTGGGGAGGTGGTTTCCGCCACGGGTGCGCCGCTGCGGGTGTCCGTCCCGGTGGCGGGGTAGTGCCGCCATCTCAGTCTCGTGCGAACCCGTCCCTGCCACAGCGGCCTGCTGCGGCAGGGACGGGAGCTCATACGGGTCGCACGAGGGACTTCAGGGGTACCTCGATGTCGGCAGCGGCCTCGCGGTCGATGGTCTGGCCGTTCGCGAGAGCGCGTTTTGCAGCGTTGTGGTCGCGCGGGTTGTCGACGGTGTCGGCGGCGATGAGCACACCGTCGCGGTAGTAGAGAACGGTGATCCGGTCCTCGCTGCGGCGCACCACGAGGTCGTCGTGCCCGTCGGAGACCCCGACGATCTGAATCCGCAGGTCGCCCTGGTTCGACCAGAACCACGGCACGCCACGGGGCCCCGGGTCGGTTCCGGCCGCGATCCGGCCGGCCGCCCGGCCCTGTTCGGCCGCGTTGTTCACAGACTCCAGTCCGAGCAGCCGGCCCGCCAGGTGCGGATGGGGTTGCACGGTGCAGTCACCGGCCGCGACGACCGCGGGATGATCGGTGCGACCGTGCTCGTCGGTCACGATGCCGCCCTCGCATCGGAGGCCGAGATCGCGGGCGAGATCCACGGTGGGGACGGCGCCGATGCCGACGACGACCAGATCCGCGGGGAGCTCGGTGCCGTCGGCGAGAACCTCGGCGCCTCGACGACGGTGACCGCCGCTCCCCGTTTCGCCGCGGCGGTGGCGACCTCGAGGCCGACGAATCCGCCGCCGATCACCACCACGTGACCGGCCCGGTCGAGTTCTGCTCGGATCGCCGCAGCGTCGTCGATCGTGCGCAGCGACAACACCCCGGGTAGGTCGGCGCCGGGAGCCGGCAGCGCCCGCGGCACCGACCCGGTCGCCAGGGCGAGCCTAGCGAAGCCGATCTCGGTGCCGTCGTCCAGAACCGCCGTACCGCCGGTCTCGGCCAGGTCGACCTTGTGCACCCGCCGTCCCGGGCGCAGGGCGATGTCGTGGTCCGCGTAGAACTCTGCTGCCCTTACTACTGCAACGACAGTTCCGGATCGGAAGGTTGACGACCTGGTAAAACGCCATCCATCGACTGCGTGAACATAAGCTATGACCTGCACTTTCCTGGAGGTTCGAGCCGAAGTGTCGTTGCAGTATTAAACGGCAGACTGCGAGACGAACTGCTCAACCTGTGGCGCTTCGATTCGCTACTGGAAGCCCGGGTGATCATCGAGGACTGGCGCTGCGATTACAACGCCAACCGGCCCCAC
>DATMSF010000318.1:0-2430 GCA_035565535.1 Aeromicrobium sp. | reverse complement strand
ACCGCGCTCGAACCGTCGCGTGCAGGTCGAGTGGCAGCGCCGGATCGGTGACCACGACCTTGACCCAGTGATTGACGGCGTGATCGGTGCGGGCCGAGCAGAGCTCGTCGAGCGTGCCGCGCAGCTCGGTGAGTGGGCGTGGCACCGGCAGGGGCAACAGCTCGACGGCGGGCTCGCCCGGACCCAGGTCGACCAGCGCGACCGACTTGGTGTGGTGGCGCTCGGAGAACGAGAAGGCCAGCGGCGAGCCGCTGTACCGGGCGACCGTGGCGCTTGCGGGAACCGGCACCACCTGAGGGCCGTGCAGGTGGCCCAGCGCCACGTAGTCGACGCCGTCGAAGACCGCTGACGGCACCGACTGCACGCCGCCGATGCTCAGGTCGCGCTCGCTGTCGGACGGCTCGGCGCCGACCACGAACGCGTGTGCCATGACGATCGACCGCACACCGGGTCGTCGCGCGAGGTCGGCGCGCACCCGGTCCATGGCCGCCGACAGCACCCCGGTGTGACTTCGCGCGGGCAGCTCGCCGTCGGCGGCCAGCGCCGGGCGTGCCGCGTCGGGGTCCAGGTAGGGCAGGCCGTAGACCGCCACCTCGACACCGTCTCGTCGGACCAGGACCGGATCGGCGACGTCCTCGACCCGCGCCAGGATGCGCACGCTGTCGCGCATGACGTCGGCACCGAAACCCAGCCGCGACGCCGAGTCGTGATTGCCCGGCGTGACGATCACCGTGGTGTGCTCGCTGAGCAGACGCAACGCGTCGGAGAACAAGCGGACGGTCTCGACGGCCGGAATCGCCCGGTCGTAGACGTCGCCGCTGACCAGCACCGCCGCGACGTCGTGATCTTGCACCAACGTGACCAGATGGTCGACGAACGTCCGCTGCGCATCGTGCAGGTCGACGCCGTGCAGCGTTCGGCCCAGATGCCAGTCGGACGTGTGCAAAAACTTCATGTCCAGCACGGTAGTGAGGACCACCGACAGATCGACGCAGGTCAGCGGCGCGTCACGACGACAAGTCGATCATCGCGCACCACGACCGCGATGTCCCCGTCCAGATCGGTCCGCCAGAACGCCACGTCGCGCTCCGTCAGCATCGTCAGGGCGGCGGGGGCCGGGTGGCCGTAGTCGTTGTCCCGTCCGGCGCTGATCGTCGCCACCCGAGCGCCGACCGCGTCGAGGAACCGCTCGGACTGGCGCGCGCTGCCGTGGTGCGGCATCTTCAGCACGTCGGCCGAGACCGGGCTGCCCGAGCGCAGGATCCGGTCCTGGGCGTCGGGTTCGACGTCGCCGGTGAGCAGGAGCACGAATCCGCCGAGCTCGACCCTCAGCACGACGCTCGCGTCGTTGACCGCCGACCCCTCGTCCGAGCCGTCATCGGTCGGTGCGCGTTGGTCCGGCGGCGGCCACAGCACGCGCGCCGTCAATCCGCCGACCGTGAGGACCTGGCCCGTGTGGAGCTGTCGGAGCCCAGCGCTCGTCGGTCCCCCGACGACCGCATCGACGACCCGTCCGTCGGCCACTCCCGGCCAGCCACCGACGTGGTCGGCGTGCGCATGGGTCATGACGGCCAGCCGGACCCGTTGGACGCCCAGGTCGGTCAGGCACCGATCGACCGCAGCCGGCTCGGGACCGGCGTCGACGACGACCGCGGTTCGATCACCGAGGTTCAGCACCGTGGCGTCGCCCTGGCCGACGTCGCACGCGACCATGACCCATCCCTCCGGCGGCCAGCCGGGCGACGGTGGTCGGACCATCGCGATGATGAGCCCGACGGCCAGACCGATACCGACGGCTGGGCGGGAGACCGCGAACCACCACAGCGCGACGACGAGCGGCACCGCGACGAGCAACAGCTGCCACGGCAGTGACCACCCGATCGACGCGCCGGCGAGGTCGGCTCCCCGGTGCGCGACCTCCACGATCCAGGCTGCGCACAGACCCGCCGGCCAGGCGACGACCTGACCACCGAGCGGCCACCCGACCGCGAGCAGGCCGCCCGCCAGGCCCAGGATCGTCGCGGGGGCGACGACGGGATCGGCCATCAGGTTCGCCAGCACGGCCACGAGCGAGACCTCGCCCGAGATCGCCGCGATGGCCGGCGTGCAGGCGACCTGAGCCGCGAACGGCACGGCGATTGCAATGGCGACCCAGCGGGGCATCCAGCGCGCGAGTCGTCGGGTGAACGGCGGACCCAGCACCAAGATCCCGGCCGTCGCGCACACCGACAGGATGAACCCGGCCGACCGGCCCAGCCACGGATCGATGAACAGCAGCGAGACCACCGCGATCGCGAGCGCACGCACCCCACCCCTGGCGCCGTACCCGAGCGCGGCGACGCCGACCGTGCCCATCGCTGCGGCGCGCAACACGCTGGGGTCGGGGCGTGCGACGACGATGAACGCCGCGATCGTCACACCGGCGGCGAG
>DATMSF010000317.1:0-19271 GCA_035565535.1 Aeromicrobium sp. | reverse complement strand
CGACGCCCCCTTCCCAGAGGCCGACTCCTGCATCACCGGCACCGCAACCGCCGGTCATGCCGCGACCGACCGCGGGCGATGGATTGCTCGACATCGAGCTCTTGGGGCTCCACCTCGGCACGCTGGGCGGCGGACAGCTGGTCTCGATCGGCCTGACGCACTCCGATCGGCCCGCCGTCGTGGTCCTGCGGTACGACGACCCGGCCTCGTTGATCGGCACGGTGTCCCCGGGCTGGACCTGTTACCAGGACGGGCGCGTCATCCGGTGCGTCGGCGAACGCACCCGGGCTCCGCTGTACGTGATGGTCAAGTCCGCGGGCCGACCGCTGGTGACGCTGGGGTCCTGACCGTCGTCGCGCAACAATGGGGAACATGACCCTGCTACGCGTGATTGCTCGTCCGATGCTCGCCTCGATGTTCGTCTCCGGGGGTGCGTCGGCCCTGCAGGACCCGGGCCGACGCGTCGAGCGAGCCGAACCCGTCGCGGAGGCGATCCGCAAGGTCGCGCCGAACGCCCCGATCAGCGCCGCGACCCTGGTCCGCGCGAACGCCGTCGTCCACCTCCTCGGTGGAATCGCGCTCGCGACCGGCCGGGCACCCCGCCTGTCGGCGTTGGCGCTCGCGGCAACCATGCCACCCACCACGGCGATGGGCCATCAGTTCTGGAACGAGACCGATCCGGCGCAGCGCCAGAACCAGAAGGTCCACTTCCTGAAGAACGTCGCGATGACCGGCGGTCTGCTGATGAGCACGCTGGACCCCGATCCGCACAAGAAGTTCATCGGGCGACGCGCCAAGGACCGTGTCGTCGAGGCCGGTGACGCAGTCGCGTCGCGATTCTCCCGCTCCTGACGTGGCGACCGTTCTGCTGGTCCGACACGGCCGGACCACCGCCAACGCCACAGGCCTGCTCGCGGGCCGGACTCCGGGCGTCCTGCTGGACGAGCACGGTCGCGCGCAGGCCGCCGAGGCGGCCCGGCGACTGGTCGAGGTACCGATCGCCGGTGTCGTGACGAGCCCGCTCGAACGGTGCGTCCAGACCGCGGAGGCGTTGGTGGCCGGGCGCTCGGACACACCACCCGTCGTCATCGACGACCGACTCAACGAGTGCGACTACGGCGACTGGCAGAACCGACCGCTCGAGGAGCTGGCCGACGAAGAGCTCTGGAAGGTCGTCCAGTCCGAGCCGTCGACGGTGCAGTTCCCCGGCGGAGAGACGATGGCGGCGATGCAGGCGCGCGCCGTCGCGGCGATCCGCGCTCACGACTCGACCCACGACGCCGAGGCCGTGTGGGTCGCCGTCAGCCACGGCGATGTCATCAAGTCGATCCTGGCCGACGCGCTGGGCATGCATCTGGACTCGTTCCAGCGCATCAGTGTCCACCCCGCGTCCGTCTCGATCGTGCACTACGGCGCGCATCGACCCGACGTCCTGGCGATGAACACCGAGGCCGGTGACCTGCGATGGGTCGCCGACACGTCCGCCGGCCGAGCCACGGTCGGCGGTGGCCCGGGCGCCTCGTCCACCACCACGACCTAGGCTGGAACCATGCCGACCGTTGTTCACCGTTTCGACTGGCCCGACCGGTTCGTCGTGGGCACCGTCGGCGTCCCGGGACATCGCACGTTCTACCTGCAGGCACGCACGGCCGATGACCTGATCTCGGTCAAGGTCGAGAAGGAGCAGTCGCTGGCTCTGGCCGAACGGATCGACGAGGTGCTCGACGAGCTGATGGGGGCCGACGGCAACCCGTTCAGCATCCCTGGCGAGACGGCACCCGAGCTCGACGACATCGACCCGTTGGACGAGCCGATCGAGGCGCAGTTCCACGGCGGCGTGATGAGTCTGGGCTGGGACCCCTCGACCGCTCAGGTCGTGATCGAGGTGTTCCCCGTGATCGAGGTCGACCCCGACCAGCTGCCGTTCGAGACGCTGGAGAACATGGAACCGGAGGAAGTGCTGGTGGTGCGCATCCCCGTCGGCAGCGCCCGCGCGTTCAGCAAGCGCACCCGCGAGGTGGTGGCGGCCGGTCGACCACTCTGCACGCTGTGCGGCCTGCCGATGGACGCCGACCACGTGTGCGAGCTGCCCGACGACTTCCGATGACGGCGCCCACCGTGGAGCTG
Source organism: Aeromicrobium sp. (assembly GCA_035565535.1). GTDB lineage: Bacteria > Actinomycetota > Actinomycetes > Propionibacteriales > Nocardioidaceae > Aeromicrobium. The sequence goes on along the minus strand of DATMSF010000317.1, from coordinate 17,144 downwards.
ACGGGCCGGCTGACGACCGCCTCGAACGCGACGTTCGTCGGCACCCTGGACGGGGTGAGCGTCGTGTACAAGCCGGTGGCCGGCGAGCGGCCGTTGTGGGACTTTCCCGACGGGACGCTGGCCGGACGCGAAGTGGCGGCGTACCTGGTGTGCCGGGCCATGGAGTGGGACCTGGTACCGCGCACGTGGTGGGGCGACGGACCCCACGGGCCGGGGATGGTCCAGCACTGGTGCGACGTCGACACCCAGGACGAGCCCGTCACGTTGGTGCCGGCCGGCGACGTCCCGAGGGGCTGGTGCCACGTCCTGGACGGGTTCGACGCCGCCGACCGGGCCGTGTCGCTGATCCACGAGGACTCGGTGCAGCTGCGGCGCATGGCGATCTTCGACCTCGTCACGAACAACGCCGATCGCAAGGGTGGTCACGTGCTGCCGAAGGCGAACGGCGATCGCCTCGGGGTCGATCACGGGCTGACGTTCCACGTCGAGCACAAGCTGCGGACGGTGCTGTGGGGCTGGATCGATCGCGAGCTGTCCGAGGACGAGGTCGCCGGGATCGAGCGCGTCGTCGCGGCACTCGACGACGGGCTGACCGGCGAGCTGAGCGGGTTGATCACCACGCACGAGATCGACGCCCTGCGTTCACGGTGCGAAGCGTTGCTGCGCCGTCCGGTGTTCCCACCGCCGCGCGGCCCGATGCCCGCCGTGCCCTGGCCGCCGTTCTGACGGCCCGTTCAGCAGGTCAGATCGACTGGACGCCGGCGAGCAGCTGACGCGCCATGACGATGCGCTGCACCTGGTTGGTGCCTTCGTAGATCTGGGTGATCTTGGCGTCGCGCATCATCCGCTCGACCGGGTAGTCACGCGTGAAGCCGTAGCCACCGAGCAGCTGGACGGCGTCGACCGTGACCTGCATGGCCGTGTCGGAGGCGAAGGCCTTGGCCGCAGCACCGAAGAACGTCAGGTCGTCGTCGTCGCGCTCCGAGCGGGCCGCCGCGGCGTACGTCAGCTGGCGGGCCGCCTCGACCTTCATGCCCATGTCGGCCAGCATGAACTGCAGCCCCTGGAACTCCGCGATGGCCTTGCCGAACTGCTGGCGCTCCTGGACGTACTTCAAGGCGTAGTCGAGGGCGCCCTGCGCGACACCGACGGCCTGCGCGGCGATCGTGACGCGGGTGTGGTCGAGCGTCTTCATCGCGATCGAGAATCCTTCGCCGACCTGGCCGATGATCCGGTTCTCGGGGATGCGGACGTTCTCCAGGTACACCTCGCGAGTGGGTGATCCCTTGATCCCGAGCTTCTTCTCGGGCGCTCCGAACGAGACACCTTCGTCGGACTTCTCCACGACGAAGGCCGTGATGCCCTTGCTGCGCTTGGCCGGGTCGGTCTGCGCCAGCACCGTGTAGTACTCCGACACGCCGGCGTTGGTGATCCACCGCTTGGTGCCGTTGAGCACCCAGTGGTCGCCGTCCTTGACGGCCTTGGTCTTCTGGTTGGCAGCATCGGATCCGGCGTCGGGTTCGGACAGGCAGTAGGAGAAGTTGCCCTCCGCGCGGGCCAGCTTGCCCAGGTAGGTCGACTTCAGCTCGTCGCTACCGCCGATCTGGACCGGGAGCGAGCCGAGCTTGTTGACGGCCGGGATCAGCGATGCGGACACGTCGACGCGGGCGATCTCCTCGATGACCAGCACCGTCGCCAACGCATCGGCTCCGACTCCCCCGTACTCGGCGGGCACGTGCGGAGCGTAGAAATCCGACGCGACCAGGGCGTCGTGGGCCTCTTGCGGATACCGCGCCTGCTCGTCCACCTCGGCAGCGAACGGAGCGATCTTGTCCTCGGCGATCGCGCGGATGGCAGCACGAATTTCCTGGTGTTCCTCGGTCAATTCGTATACGGGGAAATCGCTCACAACGGCCACAGACCTCTCGAAGCCAACTATTCGGTAGTCCTATTATCCGATATCCTGGCATTCTTCGGCAAATCCGTGCACGATGGCCTCATGCTTGCTGTCTACGCCAATGCCTTCTCCCCGTCCGATCCGCTGTCCGGCCTCGTCGTCGGCGATCGGCCCGACCCGCAGGTTCCCGACGGCTGGGCCCGCGTACGGGTCAAGGCCGCGTCCTTGAACCACCACGACATCTGGAGCCTGCGCGGCGCAGGACTGAAGGCCGAGCAGTTGCCGATCATCCTGGGCTGCGATGCCGCAGGCGTGGACGACGACGGCAACGAGGTCGTCGTGCACGCGCTGATCGGCGATCCCGCCTGGCGCGGCGACGAGTCGCTGGACCCGAAGAGAACCCTGCTCAGCGAGAAGTACGACGGGACGTTCGCCGACGTCGTGGTCGTGCCGCAGCGGAACCTGATCCCCAAGCCGGCCGGCCTGTCGATGGCCGAGGCCGCGTGCCTGCCCACCGCCTGGTTGACGGCCTATCGCATGCTGTTCGTGCGCGGCCAGGTCCGACCGGGCGAGACCGTCCTGATCCAGGGCGCAGGCGGCGGAGTCGCCACCGCGCTCATCACCTTGGCCCGGGCTGCCGGAGCGCGGGTCTGGGTCACCAGCCGCGACGAGGCCAAGCGCGCCCGGGCCCTCGAGCTCGGCGCCCACGACGTCTTCGAGTCGGGCACCCGGCTCCCCGCTCGCGTCGACGCCGTGATGGAGACGGTCGGCAAGGCGACGTGGGACCACTCGGTCACGTCGTTGCGTCCGGGCGGTCGGCTGGTGATCTGTGGCGTGACGTCGGGCGATCAGCCCGATCACTCGCAGCTGACGCGCATCTTTTTCCTGCAGCTGTCGGTCATCGGCTCGACGATGGGCACCGCTGCCGAGCTGCACGACCTGCTCACGATGCTGGACTCGACCGGGGCGCGGCCGCTGATCGACCGCGAGATGCCGTTGGAGCAGGCACCCGATGCCTTCCAGGCCATGGTCGACGGTGATCTGTACGGCAAGATCGTCCTGACCCGCTGACGGGTGGAGGCCGGCTCGATGTGAGCCGGCCCCACACCCGTCGGGTCGGTCCGTTCAGGCGGTGCGGTCCGCCGCCAGGCGAGCCAACGCGAGCGCTCCGACCAGGAGACCGAAGTCGCGCAGGGCGACGTCGTAGAAGTCACCGAGCGTCACCAGGTCGACGATGATCCCGGCCAGCCACAGCGCGACGACGTAGCCGCCGATGCGCGGTGCCACCGCCACGAGCACGCCGGCCACGATCTCGATGACGCCGATGATCATCATCGCGTCGTGCGCGTCGCCGGGCACGATGTCGTTGATCCACGGGGCCAGGTAGAAGTCCCAGTCGCTGAGCACCTGGGCGAACTTGTCGATGCCGAACAGGATCGGCGCCACCGTGAAGACCGTCCGGAGCAGCAGGAATGCCTCGTCTGCGCCGCGGTGACGCACCGCAGCAGACGATGTTGACGAACTGGACATGGGAGAAACCCTTCTCTAAAAGATTCTTTCATCTCCCATAGAACTCCTTGGAGATTCTTTCGTCAAGTGAGTTATCCTTTAGAAGTGTCCGATCGTGACCGCACCGGCGACATCGCCGGCATCGCCTGCCTCGACGAGCCCGTACGCCGCCGTCTCTACGACGCCGTGACCGCACACGGTGAACCGATGAGCCGCGAACAAGCAGCCACCGCCGCCGACGTCGCCGTGCACACGGCGAAGTTCCACCTGGACAAGCTCGCCGAGGCGGGTCTGCTCGACGTCGAGTTCAGGCGCCTCAACGACCGAACGGGGCCGGGCTCTGGCCGACCGTCGAAGCTCTACCGTCGCTCCGAGCGCGAGATCAACGTGGCGCTCCCATCGCGCCACTACGACCTGCTGAGTCGCATCCTCGCACGCGCCATCGTCGAGGCAGAGCGCAGCGGCGACTCGGCGACGGCGGCCGCCAAGCAGGTCGCCTACGACGAGGGCCGCACCGTCGGAGAGACCGGGCGTCACTGCACTCCCCCCATCGATCTGGTGACGTCGCTGCGCGACAGCGGCTACGAACCGCACGAGGTCGACGGTGAGGTCACCTTGCGCAACTGTCCCTTCCATCGCGCTGCCACCGAGCAGGCCGAGTTCGTCTGCGCGGTCAACCTCGACTTCGTGACCGGCGTCCGCGATGGGCTGGGCTGCACGGGGACCGACCCCGTCCTCGACCCGGCCGCGGGACGGTGCTGCGTGGTCCTGCGCCCACGAGACTGACTCGGTGGCGCGCCGAGGCGGTCCGCCCCTCCGGCGGCGTCGTCGGCACGCCCACCTGCGCGGACACACCAGTATCGCACTTGTTCTAGTTCTGATAGAATAAGCGCGTGTTGTTCCGCATCGACCCCAGCAGCGCGCAACCGCTGTTCGCCCAGGTGGCGGCCGCGGTGCGCGCCGAGGTAGTCGCGGGACGACTGCAGGTCGGCGATCGACTGCCGCCGGCGCGCGACGTCGCCGAGTCGCTGGGCATCAACGTCCACACGGTCCTGCACGCGTACCAGGACCTGCGCGACGAGGGCCTGATCGAGCTGCGACGGGGCCGAGGTACCACCGTCACCTCCACCGCCGCACCCCTGGCCGCACTCCACGACGACCTCGAACGACTGGTCGCCCGTGCTCAGTCTCTCGGCCTGTCGCCCGAGACGTTGGCCGCCATGATCAAGGAGATCTCCTGATGGACTCACCTACCCAGCACGTCGTCGTGCGACGCTTCCTGTTGGCGGCGCTCGGGCTCCCCGCGCTGCTGACCGCCGCCGGAGTGGCCCTGCACCTGTGGGCCCTCCCCGATCTGCCCGATCCCATGGCCATCCACTGGGGACCTGATGGCAAGCCCGACGGTTTCGGTGGACCGACGTCGTCGCTGATCCTGACCGTGGCCGTGGGTCTGGGGCTCCCCGCCGTGTTCACCGCCTCCCTGCTGCCTGCGCTCCGACGCGGCGATCGCGGGCCGTCCTACCGGTTCCTGGCCGCCACGATGGCCGCCACCAGTGCGCTCGTCGTCACGGTCTCCACCTGGACGACCGTGATGCAGCGCGGCGTGGCTGACGCCCGCGACACCGGCTCGGTGTGGTGGGCCTTGGCCGACGGGGTGCTCAACGCCGTCGTGATCGGTTTCCTGGCCTGGCGCATCCAGCCGCACCAGACCGCATCACCGTCGACGTCGACGGTCGAGCCGTTGACGATGTCGGCCGACGAGCGCATCGTGTGGTTGCAGGAGACCACGATGCCTCGCCGGTGGGCGCTCGTCGCCACGGTCGGCACGGCTGTCGGCACGGTTGCGGCGATCGCCTCGTGGTTCACCGCCGACCGCTCGTTGGCCGTCGTCCTGACGGTCAGCGCCCTCGTGCTCGTCGTGGCATTGCTGACGACGACGGCCTTCCGGGTGCGCGTCGACGACCGCGGACTGACCGTGACGTCCTGGGTCGGGCTGCCCCGCTTCCACGTCCCCTTGGGCGACCTCACCGACGTCGAGGTGATCGACGTCCACGGCCTGGGCGACTACGGCGGCTACGGCATCCGGTGGCTACCCGGTCGGATCGGCATCATCGTGCACCGGGGGCCCGCACTCCAGGTCACTCGCCGATCCGGTCGGCGGCTCGCCGTGACGGTCGAGGACGCCACGACCGGGGCGTCGGCACTCGCCGCCCTGCTGAGACGATCGGCCTGACCCGACCGACCCGGGGCGACGGGACCGCTCGACGCCCGTGCGATCAGCTGATCAAGACCGGGAGACGATCGACGCCGTAGACGACCGACAGGTCACGAAATCCCAGCTCACCCGGGTCGTCGGTGGCCATGCGCAGATCGGGGAATCGCGTCGCGAGCCCCTTGAGCGCGGCCCGCAACTCCATGCGCGCGAGCTCCGCGCCGACACAGCGATGCAGACCGAAGCCGAAGGCGAGGTGCTTCGTCGTGGCGTTCTCCAGGTCGAACTGCTCGGGCTTGGGCACGAACTTCGGATCGCGGTTGGCTCCCGACAACGACGCCAGGACGATCGCGCCCTTCTTGATCAGGTGGCCACCCAGCTCGTGGTCCTCGCGAGCGAACCGAGGGAACGCGACCTGGACGGGGCACAGGTAGCGCAGCAGCTCCTCCATCACGCGGTCGACGTCGTCGGGCGTGCCGTCGCGCAGCAGCCGGTAGGCCTCACGGTTCTGCGTCAGCACGTAGGCACCCATCGACAGCATCGCCGCCGAGGTCTCGTATCCCCCGAGGAACACGCCGTCGGCCAGGCCGCCGAGCTCGACGTCGTCGTACTCGGCGCCGTGGGTCCGGATGATCTCACCGATCAGGCCTTCGCCGGGGTTGTCGCGCTGCTCCTTGACCGCGTTGATCAAGAACGTCCGGGTCTCCGTGGCAGCCCCGAACGCGCCGGCGCCTCCTTCGGTGACGTCGAAGCGCGCGGCGCCGAGCTCGTGGAAGGCGTCACGCACGTCCTCGGGCATGCCGAGCAGATCGCAGATGACGCGGAACGGGATCTCGAAGCAGAACATGTCGACCAGGTCGACCTCCGGACCGGCCGCCTCCATGGCGTCCAGGGAGGACGTGACGATCTCGTCGATCGTCGCGTCGAGTCGACGCAGCCGCCGCATCGTGAACTCCGGGGTCAACAGGCCACGCAGTCGCGTGTGGTCGGGCGGGTCGGTCATCCCGAGCCCGCCGATGCCCTCGGCGTCGCTGCGCTGGCGCGAACCCAGCAGGTGACGCATGTCGTTGGAGTACGACGTGGAGTCGGCCAGGACGCCGCGCGCTTCTTCGTACCCGGTGACGAGCCACAGGTCCAGGCCCAGCACGTCGCCCAGGTGCGTGATCGGGTCGGCGGCCCGCTGCTCGGCCAGCTCGGCAACCGGATCGACACCGACTCGACGGATCGGGTACGTCAGGTGCTCGGGAACTTTGCGGAGCGTGGTGATGTCGGGAAGTCCGGTCGCCGAGGCGCCCCATGCCTTGCGCATCAGGAATCGCCGGATCGGTTCTCGAATCTTGGCCAGTGCGGTCACCGTGCAGATGCTACCGACCCCGGTCGGGACCGAAAACCGACGTATCGGCCGAGGTCGCGCTACCCTGATCAGATAACAGACGTATTCAGATGCAGACGTACCCAGATGAGGGAGAATCGGCCATGCCCGTCGCCGCCACCACGACCACGTCGACGTCGACCCCCGCACCGGCCCCGTGGGATCACGGTCAGCCGCACCACGAGCTGGCCGCCGACGTCCGTTGGTGGATGGGTAGCCCGTTGGCGTTCGGCCTGTTCGGCCGTCTCGCCCTGGACCAGGTCGCCTACCGCGGGGTGGCTGCGGCGGTGGACGCGAGTGGGCGCTTCGCGGACAACTTCACCAACCGCGGCATCCGCAGCTACCTGTGGGGACCGTTGATGTTGTTCGGCGACATGGACGATCGGCGGGCAGCGACACAACGCCTGAAGGACATGCACGGTCAGGTCAAGGGGCGTGGCAAGGGGCACTTCGACGGCGAGCGCTACAGCGCGTTGAATCCCGATCTGTGGAAATGGGTCGGCACCAGCAGCATGTTGATCTTCTACACCGGTTACATCGCGACGTACGGCCAGGACTTCACCGACGAGCAGCGCGAGGTGGTGTACCAGGCCGTGCTGGCGATGAGCGACTTCGACCTGGTCAGCGATCGCGCGGCCGTCCCCCGGACGGTCGCCGAGATGGAGGCCTACTACGAGCAGGTCGCGACCGAGAGACTCGAGGACAACGAGTTCCTGCAGTGGGCGTCCGCACAGTTCGACCAGCTACCCGTGCCCACCGTGGTCGGACCACGCTGGCTGCACGTGCTGATCACACCGGCGTGGCGCCTGATGACGCCGCCGATGTCTCGTCCCGCGCGCATCTGCAGCGAGGCGACGGCGCACCCCCGCATGCGCGAGCTGCTCGGCGTGGAGTGGACGGCGCGCAAGCAGCGTGAGTTCGAGGTGTACACGCGCCTGCTCCGGTGGGGTCGACGGGTGCTGCCGAAGTGGGCGGTCCTGGAACCCATGGCGTACAACCGGTACACCTACGAGCGACTCCGCAACGCGTACACGAAGCCGCAGCTGGACACGTTCGCACCGCCGCACTGACAGACTGCCGGCATGCCTGCAGCGCTCCGGTTGGACCCGTCCGACGAGTACCCCCATCGGCTCGAGGAAGCCACCAACTTCAACGAGAGCATGTACGCCAACGTGCTGGACGGACCGGGTCGCCTCGGCGTGTGGGTCCGGGTCGGCAACCGACCCAACGAGGGCCACGCCGAGGTGACGTGCTGCGTCTACCTGCCCGACGGCCGAGCCAGCTGGCGCGCGAGGTACGTGACGCTCCCGATCCGATCGGTCGTGACCTCCTCGACCGCGTGGTTACCGAGGCGGTGGCGCGGCTACGCGTCGACAATCCCCGATACCCGTCGCTGGCGCTCGCCGAGGCGCGGTGGACGTGGACGCGGGAGGGGTGACGCACTAGCGTGCCAGGCACACCACCGCACCGCGGCGCAGAACCGGTGCGCCCGAGCACTCCGCAACCGGCCACGGCGCTGACTCGCCCCTGAACAGAAGGAACCCTGTGAACCTGGGACCGTTGGATCCTCGACGCATCGCGCTGCACGCACTGATGCGCCGGGGCGCGAATCGTGGCAGTCGACGGGTGCAGACCGTGCCCGAGTACCTGGCGCAGGTCGCCGAGCACCCCGAGCCGACCGACCCCCCGGCGGGCCTGGCCGAACAGCTCGGCCTGACCGTGGTGAGCGAGCAGTTCGGTGACACCCCCGGCTACCACCTGCGGCCCGAGCCGCGACGACCTCAGGCGTTCGTCTATCTGCACGGCGGCTCCTACATCGCCCAGATCAACGCCGGCCAGTGGAAGTTCGCCGCCGAGCTCGCGGCGCTGTCCGGCTGCACCGGCGCGGTGTCCGTCCATCCGCTGGCCCCCGAGGAGACCGCTGAGCACGCCGTCCCCCGAGCCGCACGGTTCATCGCGGCGGCGGCCGACCAGTTCGGCTGGGCCAACCTCACGGTCGTCGCCGAGTCAGCCGGCGGCGGCTCGGCCGTCGCGGCGGTGCAACACCTTCGTGACGCCGCCTCCGAGCTACCGGCGTCGCTGGTGTTGATCGCGCCGTGGTTGGACGCCACGATGACGCATCCGGATCAGCAGCGCATCATGCGCCACGACATCATCGCGCGCCCGGAGTACCTGACGGCCGCCGTCCGGACGTACGCGGGCGACCTGCCCTTGGACGATCCGCGCGTCAGTCCACTGTTCGGCGATCTGGCCGGCCTACCGCCCATGCACGTCTTCACCGGCTCGCACGACATCGTCGCGACGGATTCTCGCGCGCTGGTCGAGCGAGTCCGTGACGTCGGCGGGCAGATCGAGTACGTCGAGGCCGCCGGCATGCAGCACGGATACCCGTTGCTGCCCCTGCTGCCCGAGGCCAAGCGCGACAAGCGCCGCATGGCCGCGCTGATCCGGCCGCCGCGCTGATCAGTACACGTCGTTGCGATCGCGGGTGCCCATCACCAGCGACAGCAGCAGACCGAGGGCGCCCACCCCCATCAGGATGTAGCCGACCATCGTCAGGTCGACCCCTTCGATGCGATCGGTCACCGCGAACGAGCAGATGGCTCCCAGAGCCAGCAGTACCAGTGAGCCTCCGATGTACATGACATTCTCCTTCCGGTGGTCAGATAGTTCCCCGAAAGGCCCGACCTCAATCACTCGCGACCACATCGCTTCTTCGACCCCGCGACTGCGTCGCACTTCAGTACTGTGATCTGCACGCGCTCGCTCGAGCGTCGGAACGACTGAGTATCCAGGGGCCGGAAGATGAAGAACCTCCAGAACCGGGTGGCCGTCGTGACCGGCGCCGGTAGCGGGATCGGCCGCGAGATCTGCCTCGCGCTGGCCCGCCACGGCGTCGATGTCGCAGCCGTGGACGTGCGGCCGGAGACGGCCCAACGGACGGTCGACGCCGTCCGAGCGCTGGGTCGCGAGGCTTCGGCCCACCAGGCCGATGTCTCGGACGCGGCCCGGATGCAACGCCTGCCCGACGACGTCCGAGCGGTCCACGGGGCGTGCCACATCCTGGTCAACAACGCCGGCGTCACCTCCGCGGGCGCCTTCGAGAAGGAGACGCTGGAGGACCTGCAGTGGATCGTCGGGATCAACGTGTGGGGCATGCTCCACGGCTGCCACGCGTTCCTGCCCCTGCTTCGCGAGCAGGACGAGGCCCACATCGTCAACGTCTCGAGCATGGTGGGGCTGGTCGGTCTGCCGCACAATGCCATCTACGCGCTCACCAAGGGTGCCGTGCGATCGTTCTCCGAGTCGTTGCGCGCAGAGCTCATCACCACGAACATCGGCGTGACCACCGTCTTCCCTGGCACCCACCGCACCGGCATCACCGAGAGTGCCCGGGGCAGCCAGGGTGCCCGGTTGGCCGATCTGGGACGGTCGCGATGGGCCGAGGTCGTGATGCCGTCGCCCAAGCGGCTGGCCCGGCGCGTGGTGCGCGCGATCGAACGTGATCGTGCGCGTGTCGTGGCCGGTCCCGATGCGCGCGCTCTCGACGTGTGGTCGCGCATCGCGCCCGGGCGGGTCGGCGCCATCGGTCAGGTCACGAACCGACTGGACAACAGCGAGTGAGACAGCAGATGACCGAGATCAGGTTCGAGCGACGACGATTCGGGATTCTCCGGCCGATCGCGATCGTCATCGGATCGTGGTCGTGGATGCCCCGACTGCTGCCGTGGATCACGCGGTTCGATCTGTGGTTGCAGCGGATCTCGCGTGGTCGCGTCACGTTGCTCGACCTCGCCGGCCTGCCGAACCTGACGTTGACGACCGTGGGCCGCAAGAGCGGTGTACCGCGCACCAATCCCCTGCTCTGCGTGCCCGACGGCGACCGCATCCTGGTCGCCGGCTCGTTCTTCGGCGGCCCCAAGGAGCCGATGTGGGTCAAGAACATCGAGGCGAACCCGCAGGTCACGGGTCGATTCCGTCGGCGCGACCACGCGCTGACGGCTCGGCGCCTCGACGGTGAGGATCGCGCGCAGGCCTGGAGCACGATGGTGCGGGTGTGGCCCAACTTCGACCGCTACGAGCAGTGGACCGATCGCACCATCAAGGTCTTCGCCCTGACCCCCTCGCGCGACGCCGAGGACACGCGGCGCGGTTCGTGATCGCTCAGACCCCGGCGTCACGCGCACTGGCGTAACTGGCCGCCACGATGCCGAACACGACCTCGAGCTCGGCCTCGTCACGCGGCCCGAACACCATCACGAATCCGGGCGACAGCCGGGTACCGGCCCACATGTGCGGTCGGCCCCACCCCTGGGCCGTCACGTCGGTGGCCAGCTCGACCGGCAGTGCCATGTGCAGTGATCCGTCGTGCTCGGGATGCAGATGAGCGAACTCGCCGACCTCGGGCACCAGGAACGCCTGCGCATTGCTCGAACCGTCTCGCACGGTGAAGCCGCGGGCGCCGGGGAACGAGATCCTCGAGGGCTCGACGGCCACGCCGGCCAGCGCGCTGACCCGCGCGAACAGCTGCTCCTGCAGGTGGGCCGGCGAGGTGTCGGAGCGCTGCTGTTGTGGGATCGACGTGCTGACGTCGGGCCCGGGGCCGGTGCGCTGCGGCAGCTCACCGCCGGGCAGCGTGGATCACCGGGGACGCACCTGCGGCCCGGCGGGGATCCTGCCGAACCGGGAAAGGAAGTCCAACCGCTGGGCGATCCAGGAGCCCACGTGCTGCAGTGTCGTCGCCGACAGCTCGTGTCCGCCCGGTTGCCGCCGGCCGATGGTCGGAGCGCCGGACTCGCCGTGCAGGTAGCTCCAGGTGCGGTCGAGCAGCTCACGAGGAATGACGTGGTCGTCGACGCCTTGAGCCACCAGGACGGGCAGGTTCGCGAGGCGACCACGGTCCGTCGGCACCCCTGCGTCGAACGGCAGGGTGCCGTACAGGACTGCCGCACCGTCGTACCGTCGCGGATCGTCGAGGACCAGACCACCCGCGAAGGCGGCACCACCGCTGAAGCCGACCAGCAGCACGGGCCGTCCGGCTGGTGCGACGTCGTCGAGCCAGCTGCGGAACCAGTCCATGGTCAGGCGCAGAGATTCGGCCACGGGTCGGCCGATCCCTCGGTTGGCAAACCAGGCGTATCCGCCGCCCTCGGCGATGGGCGCCCGAACCGCGGCGTACTGCGGCCCGTCCGGAAGGTGCGGGGCTGCGGCGAGAATCTGCTCCTCATTCGATCCGCGACCGTGCAGCAGGACGACGAGCGGTGCCGCCGGATCGGCACTGCCGTGCGTGGCGACGACAGGGACGGGAAGATCCGGCGTGCTGTGCATGAGGACCCCTCGATACTGGTTTAGTGTTCAACTAACACGCTACGCCTGATGGCCGCTCGGTCAACCCCGGCGGCTCCGCGAAACCTCCGGGCAGTCAGGCCAGCAGCTCGCGCACCTGCGGGATGACCTCGGTGCCGTAGCGCCCGATCGAGTCCATCAGCTGCTCGTGCGGCATCGTGCCGTTGGCGTACTTGAGGTCGAAGCGGGAAAGTCCCAACGTCTTGACCGTGGCGGCGATCTTCTGCGCCACTGTCTCCGGCGAGCCGACGAACAGCGCACCGTGATCGACTTCGGCCTCGAACTGCTCCCGGGTGGCCGGCCCCCACCCGCGCTCGCGCCCGATCCGGTCACGATTGGCCTTGAAGTGCGGGAACAGCTCGTCGCGGGCCTCGGCGTCGGTCGCGCCGACGTGGCCGGGCGAGTGCACGCCGACCGGCAGGACATCGCGGCCCATCTCGGCCAGCGCACGCCGATACAGATCGGCGAATGGCGCGAAGCGTTCGGGCGGGCCGCCGATGATCGCCAGCATCATCGGGTGCCCGTACTTCGCCGCACGGACGACGCTCTCAGGTGATCCACCGACGCCGATCCAGGTGCGGATGCCGTTCTCGGTCTTGGGGAACACGTCCGCGTCGGTCAACGACGCCCGCGTGCGACCGGACCAGGTGACCGGCTTCTCGTTCAGCAGCTGGGTGAGCAGGTCGAGCTTCTCCTCGAACAGGATCTCGTAGTCGGCCAGGTCGTAGCCGAACAGCGGGAACGACTCGGTGAACGATCCGCGGCCGATCTGGATCTCGACCCGGCCACCGGACACGCCGTCGAGCGTCGCGAACTTCTCGAACACCCGAACCGGGTCATCCGATGACAGCACCGTGACGGCCGTACCCAGCAGAATGCGCTCGGTCCGGCCGGCAGCCGCGGCCAGCACGATCTCGGGCGCGGAAACGGCGAAGTCGTCGCGGTGGTGCTCACCGACGCCGATCGCGTCGACCCCCACCTGATCGGCGTGGACGATCTGGTCGACCGTGTTGCGCAGCACCTGGGCCTGACTGAGCCGACGCCCTTCGAGATCGACGGTCACGTCACCGAAGGTGTCGAGTCCGAGTGCCACGTCCATGATCGCTCCTGGTTGATTGTTCAACTTCTTTCAAGGTCAACGCTTCAACAGGACAGATATTCCATCAATGCCGAGATGTGTTGAGCAGATGCCACGGCACCCACCTACCAAGGAGCAGATGAAGCGCGATAGGGCGACGACGCTGCAGGGGTCACCCGTCGTCAGCGACTGTGCTGACGACGAGCGTCCCGAGCAGCACGACGACAGCGATCGGCGCCGCGATCGCGACGGCCGTCGTGCCGTCACTGAGGCCCGTGACGGTGATACCCAGCAGCGCCCAGGCGCCGGCGGCGGCGTACGCGAGATTGCCTCCGGAGCGGACCAGGAGCACGACCAGGGTCAGCGTGGCCACCGCGAGCATGCCGATCTGCCAGCCCACCACGTCGGCGTCGAGCACGCCCTGGTCGACCAGCGCCGTCGAGATGTTCAGGAAGAACGCCGCCGTGACCCACCCGGCGTACAGGCCCACCGCGGCAAGGTTGAGCTTCGCGGGCCAGCCGTCGTCGTGGATCCGCGGTGCCGTCTCGATCACCAGCATGATCGCGGCGACGAACATCACCGCCAACGCGCACGCCGTTGCGACACTGGAGTCCAGGCCGGCCATCACGATCCACAAGGTCGCGCCCAGGTACAGCACGATCTGGCCGATCTGCTGGGCCCGCGAGACCTGTGCCCCGTCGACGGTCAGCGCCACCACCGCCTGCGCGATCGCGAGGGTGTAGATGACACCCCAGATCGAGAACGCCCATCCCACGGGCGTGATGAGCAGATCCGGCCCGGCGCCGCTGCCGGGCGAACCGCCCAGACCGTTGAACGTGATCGCCGGGGCGATCACCTGGATGATCGCCGTGGCCGCCACGACCCACGCCAGTGGTCCGGCGCTACGTAGTCTCGATGCTGTCATCTCGGTCGTCATGACGCTTCTCTCCCCTCAGGTCGGTTGGTCACTCCGGAGCGCCTCACGACGTTCCTCGTCCGGCCGACGACGAGCAGGCCGTACTCGAGGAGTACGCCTGCGCGCCATCTCGAGACGACCCGGACGGTTTCGCCGGTCGGTTCCCCGCGGGCCGGTCATCGTGCTGCGGGATTGGACATCCGGGACGTCAGTGCCGCCCACAGGCGCACGGGCAGCAATCGCGCGATCTTCATCAGCACCGCCATCTGCCAGGGGAACACGATCTCGGTGCGCTGCTGCTCCCAGCCGTCGGCGATCGCCCGGGCCGCCTGGTCGGGGTCGATCAGGAACGGCATCGAGAACTCGTTGGCTGCTGTCATCTCGGTGCGGACGAAACCCGGACACACGGTCGTGACGCGCACGCCGTGGCGCTTCACCGCCGCACGCAGCGACTCGAGCAGGTTGATCTGCGCCGCCTTGGTCGCACCATAGGCCTCGGCCCCGGCCAGACCCCGGTAGCCGGCCACCGAGGCGATGCCGACCACGTGGCCGCTGCCGCGTCGCACCATCTCCGGCAGGGTCGCCGCCAGCACGTTGTTCAGGCCGAGCAGGTTGACGTCGATGTGCTGAGCGAAGATGTCGGCGTCCCACCGTGCGGCGTCGAACTGCTTCCAGAAACCCGCGCACCAGACCACGGCGTCGACACCGCCGAGCGCGTCGGTCACCTGCTCGTAGGCCGACGCGACCGCCTCTCGGTTCACTGCATCGACAGGCACCACCGTCATCTGACCACCCGACACGACGTTCAGCCGAGCGACGTCACGGGCACTGATCGCGACATGAGCACCCCGGCGCAGCAGCTCGCGCGCCAGCTCGGCGCCGATCCCGCTGCTGGCGCCGACGAGCCAGACACGCTGGCCCTCGATCGCGGGCCGAGTCATGCCGTCGCCTCCGGACGACGGAACCGGATCTGGGCGACGTCGAGATATCCGGCGTCGAAACCGGCCTCGCAGTAGGCGAGGTAGAACTCCCACTTGCGCCGGAAGGTCTCGTCGAAGCCCAGCCGGGAGATCTGCGGCCACGATGCGTTGAACTGCCGGCGCCAGCGGCGCAGGGTCTCGGCGTAGTGCTTGCCGAATCCGTGGACGTGGTCGATGCGAAGGCCGGTGTTCTGGGTGGTCACATCGTCGATCGCCTTCAGCGAGGGAATCAGGCCACCCGGGAAGATGTGCTTCTGGATCCACCCGTAGGAGTTGCGCGTCGCCAGGTAGCGGTCGTGGGCCATCAGGATCGCCTGGATCGCCACGGTGCCGCCCGGCGCGAGCAGTCGGTCGAGTGTTGAGAAGTACGTCGGCCAGAACTCCTCGCCCACCGCCTCGATCATCTCGACGCTGACCACGGCGTCGAAGCTGCCGGTGACGTCGCGGTAGTCCTGGATACGGACCTCGATCGAGTCCTGCAGGCCGGCTTGCTCGATGCGTTCGACCGCGAGTGCGGCCTGCTCCTGCGACAGCGTGACGGTGGTGACCCGGGCGCCGCGACGCGCGGCCGCGATCGCGAGTGCTCCCCAGCCGGTCCCGATCTCCAGCACGGCGGCGCCTTCGCGGATGCCGGCCAGGTCCAGGATCGCCGCGATCTTGCGCTGCTGGGCCTCTTGTAGGTCTTGATCGGCCCACGTGGTGGTGCTGTCGAACAGCGCCGAGCTGTAGCTCATGGTCTCGTCGAGGAACGCCGCGAACAGGTCGTTGCTCAGGTCGTAGTGGGCCTCGATGTTGCGCCGTGACCCCTGCCTGGAGTTGCGCTCCTCGCGGGGCAGAGGTCGGTCGACGATGCGTCGCAGCTTGGCCAGCTCGGGCGGCACCGCTGTGGTCATTCGCTCGGCGAACGGCAGCAGCACGTCCGCCAGATCGGTGTCCGGGCCGGCTCGCCACTCACCGGCCATGTAGCCCTCACCGATACCCAGCTTGGGGTGCTCGGCGATCCGGGCGAACAGCGCGTCCGGGCGCACGATGTCCAGCGTCGGAAGTTCGGTCTCGGCACGACCGACCAGCGCCGTGCCGTCGGGCATCCGGAACTGAACCGGCACGCGGCGGGCGACGGACTTCAGGACCTGTCGGGCCAGCATGGCTCGCACGCTGCGGTGGCGGCTCGTCATCGACAGGTCGTGGATGGGCAGGGCAGTCATCGGATCGCATCCTCAGGGTGGGCGGGGCGGGGTCGGATCGGGAGTCGGGACAGCCACAGGCCGATGCCGTGCCAGCGGATCAGCAGGCTCACCCGGTGGGTCATGAAGGCGTGGCGCACGAAGGTGCGCAGGAGTCGAGCCGGTGTCGCGGGTTCAGGGATGCCGGTGACGACAGCGGTGATCAGAGGGCGTCCGTCACGACGGAGTCTGACGTCGACGTGCACACGGCGCGGGTCGAGGCGCACCTGCACGGCGTACCCGCCCTCGGTGTCGTTGAACGGCGAGACGTAGAACTGCTTGTCGACGCTGCCGCGACCACTCTCGTCCAGGTCGAGCAGATAGGCGTGTCGCTGGCCGTACGTGTTGTGCACCTCCAGCACGACGGCACGGGTCGTACCGTCGGCGCACATACACCAGAAGACGGTCAGGGGGTCGAACACGTGCCCCAAGGTCCGCGCGTGCGCCAGCATCAGGATGCGGTCGTCAGCGGCCGTGTCGATGCCGCGACGGTGCAGCCAGCTGCGCAGATCGGCTCCGATGCTGCCGTTGCGACCGCGGTCGAGGTGGTCGCGGGCGTCGAATCGGGCCAGCCACCTCCACGGTCGCCGCAGCTGCGGCAGGTCGTCGAC
>DATMSF010000316.1:0-13341 GCA_035565535.1 Aeromicrobium sp. | reverse complement strand
ACGATGATCTTCTTGCTCGGCTTGCCGTCCTTGGCCGGGAAGATCCACTGGTGGACCTGCGGCTTGATCTCGTCCTTGACGATGCCGGGGATCTTGGCCAGGCCGGCCATGTCGATCTCGTTGTCGAAGTGGCCGATGTTGCCGACGATGGCCTGGTTCTTCATCTTCTCGAAGTGCTCGACGCGAATGATGTCGAAGTTGCCCGTAGTGGTGATGAAGATGTCGGCGAACTCCACGACCGATTCCAGTCGCTTGACCTCGTAACCGTCCATCGCGGCCTGCAGAGCGCAGATCGGGTCGATCTCGGTGACGATGACCCGGGCCCCCTGGCCGCGCAGCGACTCCGCCGAGCCCTTGCCGACATCGCCGTACCCGCACACGACGGCGACCTTGCCGCCGATCATGACGTCGGTCGCGCGGTTGATCCCGTCGACGAGCGAGTGACGGCAGCCGTACTTGTTGTCGAACTTGCTCTTGGTGACCGAGTCGTTGACGTTGATCGCCGGGAACAGCAGCGAGCCTTCCTTGAAGCGCTCGTACAGGCGCAGCACGCCGGTCGTGGTCTCCTCCGAGACGCCCTTGATCATCGGAGCGATCCGGGTCCAGCGCTGCGGATCGTTCTCCAGCGAACGGGCCAGCACGCGCAGCACCTCCTTGAACTCCTCGTTGTCGGTGGAGTCCTGCGGCGGGACGGCGCCGGCCTTCTCGTACTCGACACCCTTGTGCAGCAGCAGCGTGATGTCTCCGCCGTCGTCGAGCAGCATGTTGGGGCCGCCCGGCTCGCCGTTCTCGCCCGGGAAGTCGAAGACCTTCTCGGCCTCGTCCCAGTACTCGGCCAGCGTCTCACCCTTCCAGGCGAACACCGGAACACCCTGCGGGTCGTCCGGCGTGCCGTTCGGGCCGACGACGACGGCCGCGGCGGCGTGGTCCTGGGTGGAGAAGATGTTGCACGTGGCCCAACGGATGTCGGCGCCGAGCGCCGCGAGCGTCTCGATGAGCACGGCCGTCTGAATCGTCATGTGCAGCGAACCGGCGATTCGTGCGCCTCGGAGCGGCTGGCTGTCGCCGTAGCGCTCGCGCATCGCCATCAGGCCCGGCATCTCGTGCTCGGCGAGCTCGATCTCCTTGCGGCCGAACTCGGCGAGGGACAGATCCTTGACGTTGTAATCCATGGCGCCCATGCTACCGGCGAGTTCACCTCGTGGCGCGCCGACCGCAGAACTGTCGTGTCAGAGCTGGCGAGCCTGGTCGACCAGCATAACCGGGATGTCGTCGGCCCGCACGGGGTAGGCCAGGGCGCAGGTGCTGCAGACCAGCTCGCGGGCCTCGTCATCGACGGCCAGGGTGGCTCGGCACTGGGGGCACACGAGGATTTCGAGCAGGGCCGGATCGAGGTTCATACCGTCACCCTAGTCCCCGAACGGCCCGAGGTCGCCGACCCCCGACGCGCCAGGACTCGGTCGCCCGGCGCACCGGACCGTCAGGCGCGGATGATGCCGAGGACCTCGTCGCGGACCCGTTCCATCGTCGGCACGTCATCGGCCTCCACGTTGAGGCGCAGCAGCGGTTCGGTGTTGGACGCGCGGACGTTGAACCACCAGGTGTCGGCCGTGACGGTCAGCCCGTCGAGCCGGTCCTGCTCGAGGTCACCGTAGTGCTCGGCGAGGACGGCCATGACCGCCGCCGCGTCGTCGACGGTGCTGTTGATCTCCCCCGAGGCCGGATAGCGCTCGAACCGGGCCATCAGCTCACTGACCGTGCCGTCGGTCTCGGCCAGGGCCGCCATGACGTGCAGTGCAGCGATCATCCCCGAGTCGGCGAGGAAGAAGTCCTTGAAGTAGAAGTGACCAGAGTGCTCTCCACCGAACACGGCACCGGTGCGTGCCATCTCAGCCTTGATCAACGAGTGGCCGACGGGAGTGCGCACCGCGACGCCGCCGTTCTCGGCGATGACTTCTCGCACCGCGCGCGAGCAGATCACGTTGTGCAGGATCGTCGCACCGGGCTGGTCGCGGAGCGCGCGAGCGGCGATCAACGCCGTGATGGCCGACGGCGAGACCGGGGAGCCGGTCTCGTCGACGACGAAGCACCGATCGGCGTCTCCGTCGAAGGCCAGGCCGATGTCGGCACCCGTGGCTCGAACCCGGGCCTGCAGATCGACCAAGGTCGTCGGATCCAGCGGATTGGCCTCGTGGTTGGGAAATGAGCCGTCGAGGTCGAAGTACATCGCGTCGAGGTCGACCTCCAGGTCGGCGAACACGCGGGGCACGGTGTGCCCGGCCATGCCGTTGCCCGCGTCGACCACGACGTGCAGGCGCCTGCGATCCGGTACCGGGACGAGGTGGTGCAGGTACGTGGCGTATCGGTCGAGCCCGCCGAGCTCCCTGACCCCACCCACGACGTCGGGCGCGGCATCGCGGTCGAGCAGGGTCGTCGCCTCGACGGCCATCGCCGACAGGCCCGTGTCGAAACCGATGGGACGGGCGCCGGCGCGACACAGCTTGATGCCGTTGTACTCGGCCGGGTTGTGGCTGGCCGTGATCATCGCGCCGGGGACGTCGAGGTCGCCGGACATGAAGTACAGCAGGTCGGTCGAGGCCAGTCCGATCATCACGACGTCCGCACCACGGGCACGCACCCCGTCGGCGAACGCCTCCGCGAGGACCGGGGACGTCTCACGCATGTCGTGGCCGATGACGGCGCTCCCACCCCCGGCGATACCGGTCTCGCCGGCGAACGCCTCTCCGAGCACGCGCGCGACCGTGGCATCCAGCAGCTCGGGTGAACGACCACGGACGTCGTAGGCCTTGACGATGGGACGCAAGCGAGACGAGATCGCGTCGGTCATTCAGTCGGCCTGACGATGCGTAGGCGAGGCTGGTCGGTGACGTCGTCCGGTTCGGGAACCTGGCGTCCGGCCTCACGCACGGCTTCGGCGAGGGCGACGAGGTCGTCGTGCGTCGGTTCGACGGTCGACGGGTCGGGGGCCAGTCGGAGCACGTTCCACCCCTGTGGTGCCGACAAGCGCTGCGAGTGGTGGGCGCACAGGTCGTAGGTGTGGGGCTCGGCATAGGTGGCCAGTGGCCCGAGGACAGCGGTCTGGTCGCCGTAGTCGTAGGTCAAGGTCGCCACTGCCGGCTCCGAGCACGCCGACCGCGTGCATTTTCTGACCACTGCCACGTCGCCGACCTTAGCCGTTCGGCGAGTCGCGCGCAGTAGGCTCCCGGTATGGCTGGACTGGTGATCGGTCCGAGACCGGGGCGGATGCGGGATCGTCGCGGTCGCGGCATGCGCGGTGTGGCCGCCTTGCCGGGGCCACTCTCGCCCCGAGGCATCCCGCGGCGACGGACCCGACGAACCGAGTTCGAGCTGATCGTCGAGCGGATCGTGACCGCGCTGGAGCCGGTGTTCGCCGCGGAGTCCGAAGCCGTCGAGATCGTCGTGGAGGACGCACCGCGACTGCCCGCCGAGTGGGACGAGGCGGTGCCGTCCAGCATCGTGACCTCGGACGGGCCGGGCACCGTGTCACGGCTGGTGATCTACCGGATGCCGATCGCCCACCACGCGCGAGGCAAGGCCGACCTGGAGGACACGTTGTGGTCGGTGCTGCTCGACCAGCTGGCAGCGATCTGGCACGTGTCGCCCGACGACCTCGACCCGCGCTCCTGAGGCGTCAGTCCGGCAACACCACGGGCGCGTCGACGGTCACAGATGCAGAGCGCAGCATCAACGAGCTGACCAGGTCACGCAAGGAGTAGGTGACGGCGCCGACCACCGGCCCGTCACCGGAGACCGTCAGATACGCCAGGTCCCCGTCGGTGTCGATGTCGGCAGCGGTGATGCCCACCGTCGTCCGGGCGACCACAGGGACCGTCGTCCGACCGATCGGCCTCATGCGATCGTCGTAGCCGACGACCTCGACCGCGACGTCGTCGTCGACCGCCGACAGGATCAGCTTCCAGGCTCCCCTGTCGCGTCCCAGGTCGACCGGCACGATCGCCGGACCGTCGAGCAACGGCGCGGACTCGGCCACGAGGTAGTCCGCGACGTCCGGCGACACCCGGGCCGCCGCCACCACGTCCCGGTCGCTGGTGATCCGCAAGGTCTGGGGGCCCGCTCCCACCCCGTCGGGGATGGCGATGACGCGGTAGCGGCCTGCGGCGACCTTGAGGTCCTGCAGGCCGGCGTCGGCGACGGGCCCGTCGGCGGTGTAGGCGGTGACGTCGACGCGGGCGTTCTGATCGCCTGGATTCAGCACCAGCAGCGTCTTGCCCCGCAGCTGTCCGTCGATCCCGGCGACGACCTGGTCCCGGCTGGGCTCGTCGATCGGGCTGATCAGCTCGGTGCCCGCGAACGTCGCCGTCGAGGAGTCCTCGACCATCGCCGTCAACACCCCACGACGGCGCAGGACCTGGGCAGCCAGGTCCGGCTCCCCTGCCGCGAGATCGCTGACCGGGATCCTCACGATGCTGCGCGGCTCGACCGAGATGCCCGACGCGTTGACGGCGTCGACCTCGCCCGCGCGGTTCCACAACCTGACATCGGCGACGGCCGGGGTGTCGGCCAGGTTCGCCAGCACCAACGTCGACGAGCGTCGGTCGGCGGTCCCCAGACCCAGGAACCAGGCCTCGTCGATCACCGAGCCGCAGGCGGCCACGGACAGGCCCTCGCCGGCCGACTTGCCGGCCCTGGAGACCACGTAGCCTTCCGCGCCCGACCCGGCGCCGTCCTGTGTGACGATCGCTCCGGGGGAACCCAGCCGACGGGTCTGCCACCGGGTCGCCTCGGTCAGGTCGTCCGCGGGTGTCACGCCGTCCTTCGACAGCAGGTCGACGACGCGGCTCGTGCCGGCCACGAGCTGTCCCACCGCCAGGTGCGTCTGCCCCGAGGCCGGACAGGCGAAGGTGCGTTGGGTCACCGGCACGTCGCCCGACGTGGGACGATCGACCCGCTGGTTCGGGATCAGCGCGGCGATGAGGACCAGGCCGACCGCGGCTGCAGGCAGGGCGAGATTGCCCCAGGCACGAACGGTGCTGCTCCTCATCGGCCCACCCCCGCCGAGTCCTCCGGTAGTCGAACCGCGATCGGGGTCGGCTCGTCGTCGAGCTCGTGATCGGCGACGACCTCCTGGACACGGCGCCGAACGGGCGCCGTCAGCACGACCGCCACGCCCCAGATCACGATCTGGATCCACGAGATCAGCGAACGCCACCACGAAACGGGTGTGCTGTCGAGCTCGGGGTCGTCGACGAGCACCCAGGCCCGAGAATCCGGGCTGTCGCTACCGGTCTGCTCCAGGTTCGGCGCCGCGTCGATCCGGCGGGCCAACTCGGGTGCCTGGTCGGCACGCGGCAGGTAGATCTCACCGATTCCGGCCTCCTGCAGCGCGCTGACATCGGTGTTGCTGGCCGTGCCCAGCAGGTGCTGGACCGCACGGGTCAAGTCGCGCGAGTGGTCGGCGTTCGGGCGGAACGCCTCCTGCCCGAGATATCCGCCACGTCCCGCCACTGCGCGATAGCGAACCGGTGTCGTGTCGGTGCCGTCGATGACCAGCGTTCGTCCCGGTCGCTCGGTCAGGAACGTGGGGACCTCGGCGAGGTTCGCGTCCGTGAGCGGATCGGCGGCCCCTCGTCCGACCCACCAGAGGCCGACACCGACGGGCAGGACCACGGCGGCCACCGTGACGATCGTGACGACCCGGCGCGACTGATCCGCCAGGCTCGGTGCCGCGATCAACGCCGCAGTGGCCAACGACGCCAACCACAACACGGCCGGGACGCCGACCCACGGGTCGAGGTCGACCCGACCGGACGGGCCGGCGAAGTTCAGCACGTGCCCACTGCACGCGATCGCCAGGCACCACAGCCCGAACCACCAGCACGGCTGCACGGCGAACCGACTGCGGGTCGGCACGAGGGCCAAGCAGCCCAGCACCAGCACCGGGATGCTCAGCCACCACGGTGCCTGGATCCCGCCGGCTCGACCCATCACGACGTCGATCAGGCTCTGGGGTCCTTCGACCGGCTCGCCGGCCTCCCACCACCAACGCCACGGCACCCCGGCACGCACCAGCCACGGTCCGATGAGCAACAAGACGGTCAGGCCGGCCAGCATCAGGTGGCGGCTGACCCACCGGCCTTCCAGGAACAGCACCAGCACGAATCCGCCTGCCGCGATCAGCAGGCTGACCGGAGCGAACGCCGTCGCGACCGCCACGGCGATGCCCAGGCGCAGGGCGATCCGCCAGTGCGGGTCCTCGACCAGCTGCCACGCCGTGTTGGCGATGATCGGGGCCACGACGAGCGCCACGACGGTGCCGATCCGGCCCTGTGGAACCGCTCCGACCCCAGCGACCATCATCGCGTACCCGACGGCCCAGATGGTTCGCGGGACCCGGTGCGGTGTGATGAGTCGCCCGAGCCGGTGGGCGCTGAGTGCCGCCAGCGGCACGGCGAACAGCATCACGACGGTGACGATCAGGTCCGGCCGCGTCCAGAACGGCGTCGACAGCACGGCGAGTGGAAGCGCGAACAGCGCCGGCACCGCGTCGACGAGTCCCACCGGACGTTCGGTGCCGACCAACAGGTCCCACCAGCCGGCCGACGTCTCGGGCGACCGCGGCAGCGCCCCACCCTGCACGCCCTGCGCGATCCCGCCGAGCAGATCGCGTCCTGCGACGAGGGCGGCCAGCGTCAGGACGCACACCACGGCGAACCACGGGCGCTGACGCAACCAGGACGGTCCGTCGTCGAGATCCTCGACCTCCTCCGGCGTCTGGTCCAGCGTCGTCGATCGTCGACCCACCGTGACCACGGTCTCGGGACGGACGATCGCCGCGATGGCCTCCCGCGTCGCGTCGTACGCGTGGCGGTACGGCAGCCACAACGGCGCCAGCAGGGGCCGCACGGCCTTGCTGCCGACCCGGTTGACGGCCCGCCGCGCTCGCCGGGCCCGCAGGAGCCGCAGCGGGTGCAGATAGACCGATCGCAGCGCCATCAGCTCATCGCCGGCGGCCTCGGCCTCCTTGAGCGCCAAGTGGCCCAGACACCGCGCCAGCGTGCCGATGAACAACCGGACGTACTGCCACCAGAACGACAGACGACTCGCATTGGCCAGCTGCGTCCACAAGGCGGCCCGCCGCTGCTCCCAGTCGGGCAGGTCGCCGCGCACCTGGTGCCGGCTCCCCCGTCGTGCCCCTTCGGCGTGGAAGATGACACCGGCCGGCGCGGTTCGGATGCGGTAACCGGCCTTCCACACGCGCCAGCCGAAGTCGATGTCGTCGTAGAACAACGGCAGGTGCGGATCGAGGCCGTCGAGCTCGTCCCACACGTCCCGGCGGATCAGGATCCCGGCAGTGCTGACCGCCAGCACGTCGCGCGGGCGGTCGTACTGACCGGCGTCGGGTTCGCCGGACTCCAGGCCCGTCTCTCGCGTCCCGGTGCGGGTCACGGTCACGCCGACCTCGAGCAGCCGACGCAGGGACGGCCACTCGCGGATCTTCGGACCCACCGCGGCGATGTCGTCCGCGCTGGTCGCCACGTCGAGCAGACCTGACAACGTCCCGGGCAGCACTGCTGCGTCGTCGTGCAGCAACCACAGCCAGTCGGTCCGGGGCATCGCCTCGACGGCCATCCGCACGGCAGCGCCGAACCCGGTCCGTCGCGGCGCGTGGATCACCCGCTCGGCGCCGAAGGACTGGGTCACCAGCTGTCGGCTGCCGTCGACGGAGTGGACGTCGACGGCCCGCCACACGTCGGGTGAGTGATACATCGAGGAGAACGACTGCAGCACCTTCGGCAGCCACGTGCTGCCGTTGTGGCTCACCAGGACCGCCGCCACGGTGGGCGGGTCATCGAGCCAATGACGTACGGGGGCCGACTCGCTCACCCCGCGAGCCTATCGGCCGGTGGCCTACGCCGTCAGGCGCGCTTCTTCAGCTTGCGGCGCTCACGTTCGGACAGCCCACCCCAGATGCCGAACCGCTCATCGTGGGCGAGGGCGTACTCGAGGCACTCCCCGCGGACGTCGCACGTCAGGCACACTCGCTTGGCCTCACGTGTCGATCCACCCTTCTCCGGGAAGAAGGCCTCGGGGTCCGTCTGTGCGCACAACGCACGCTCTTGCCACATGAGTTCTTCGGTGAACTCCACGGGCAGACCCTGATCGAATGACATGTGTGAAATTACATACCTGTCACACCCGCAAGTCAAGCCGGGATTTTTCCGATCACGTCGTACCATGCCCGCTGTGGCGTCCACACTGGCTGATCTGACCGCTCGGCGGTCCACCCCTGCCGCCCCGCTCATCACGTTCTACGACGTGTCCACCGGGGAGCGGGTCGAGCTGAGCGGCACAACGATGGCCAACTGGGTGGCCAAGACGTCCAACTTCCTGGTCGACGACCTGGACGCCGAGGTCGGCACCCGGCTGAGGATCGGCCTGCCGTCCCACTGGCTGCGGCAAGTGTGGCTGCTGTCGGCCTGGAACGTCGGCGCCGTCGTCGTGGCCGACGCCGCCGAGATCGGGGTGAGCGGACCTGAGCTGGTCGCCGACGAACCCCGCCGCGTCGCCGCGTCGTTGCGCCCACTGGGTGGACCGTTCGCCGAAGAGCCCGACGGATTTCTCGACATGACGCGCGAGGTACCCGGGCACAGCGACCACTTCGTCGGCTTCGATCCTCCCGCCCCGTCCAGCACGGCCGTCGAGCTGCCCGGTCGCACCGCGACGCACGCCGAGCTGCTCGACACGGTCTCCCCCGATCCGCGTCGTCTCCTGCTGGGACCGCGCACGCTGCTGGAGGACGCCGAGGCGCTGATCGCCGCGTGCACCGGGGACGGCTCCTTGGTCGTCGTGACGTCCGGCACCGCCGACGAGATCGCACGCATCGCCGATCAGGAGTCGGCCGAGCCCATCCTCTAGACTCGTCGAACGCATCCCGACGTACCCACATCTGACCCGCTGACCAGCAGAGGAACGCGCATGACAGTCGCCGACGAAGCGGCGCGCCACGGCTTGCACCGTGTCGGCGGACGACCACCGCTGCGTCAGTACCTGTCGGAGATCTGGCGTCGCCGGGAGTTCATCTACTCGCTGTCGCGCTTCCGGCTCGAAGCCGAGTTCAGTGCCAACCGGATCGGCATGGGCTGGATCATGCTGCGGCCGATCCTCAACGTCGCGATCTACGGCCTGATCTTCGGCGTCCTGCTGCAGACGCGCCGCAACGTCGACAGCTTCATCGCCTTCCTGGTCGTCGGCGTGATGCTGTTCGAGTTCTTCCAGGCGTGCTTCACCGCCGGCGCGAAGTCGATCACGTCGAATCAAGCGCTGGTGCAGAGCCTGAGCTTTCCGCGGCTCTCGCTGCCCCTGGCGCTCGTGCTCCAAAAGCTCATGCAGTTCATCCCCACCCTCACGATCGTCTTCGTCGTCGCGATCGCCAACGGCAGCAATCCGTCGACCACCTGGCTGCTGATGATCCCGCTGATCGCGTTGTTCACGATGTTCAACCTGGGGCTGACGTTCATCACGGCACGACTGACGGTGCACTTTCGCGACCTGACGCAAGTGCTGCCGTTCCTGTCTCGCATGTTCTTCTACACGTCCGGCATCTTCTTCAGCATCGAGGACCGCTTCAGCGACCTGCCCACGCTGCAACGCATCGCCGACTGGCAGCCGATCCACGAAGTGCTCACCCTCGGGCGAGCCATCATGCTCGACGGCCCGCAGTACGACATCCCCGTCGAGTACTGGGCGTATCTGAGCGTGTGGGCGGTCGGCATCTTGATCGTGGGGACGATCTTCTTCTGGTCAGCCGAGGAGCGCTATGGCCGCACAGACTGAGCGTCGACCGGCCGTCATCGTCGACGACGTCCACGTCGAGTACCACGTCCTGGCCACGGGCAAGCGGCCGACGGTTGCCGACCAGCGGCGCAACATCTTCCAGCGCTCCCGCTCCCGGACGACGCGCACGGTCCACGCCCTCAAGGGGGTGTCCTTCACCGCGTACGAGAACGACAGCATCGGCATCATCGGCACCAACGGCTCGGGCAAGTCCACCCTGATGCGGGCGATCGTCGGGCTGACGCCGGTGACTCGCGGAGCGATCTACGCGTCCTCGCGGCCCAGCCTGTTGGGCGTCGGTGCGGCGCTGATCCGCGACCTGTCGGGCGAGCGGAACGTGATCCTGGGCGGGCTGGCGCTGGGGATGTCGAGTCGTGAGGTGGCCGAACGCTACGACGAGATCGTCGACTTCTCCGGCATCCGCGATTTCATCGAGCTGCCCATGCGCACCTACTCGTCGGGCATGACGGCACGGCTGAAGTTCGCCATCGCGACCGCGCAGACGCACGAGATCTTGATCGTCGACGAGGCGCTGGCCGTCGGCGACCAGAAGTTCCGTCAGCGATCGGAGTCTCGGATCCGTGAGATCCGCGACAACGCCGGCACGGTGTTCCTGGTCTCGCACTCGATGCGTTCGATCCGCGACACGTGCAACCGCGTCGTGTGGATCGAGAAGGGCAACTTGATGATGGACGGCCCGACCGACGAGGTCGTGTCCGCCTACGAGGAAGCCCAAGCCAAGTAGCGGCCCTCAGCACACCGCGTCGAGGTCGTCGGCGTTGTTCGCCGACCGTTGGCTCTTGTCCTCCTCGGGCGTCGCGGTCGGCGTCGGGGTGGCCACGTCGGCCCGTTCCGACTTGTCGATCCCGGCCTGGACCAGCTGATGGATCGCATCGTAGTCGGGGTTGACGGGGTTGACCTGCGGTGGCACGAGCGAGACCGTGACGATCTTCTCCCCCCGCGCCTTCAACGCCAGCTCGGCGAACTGCCCCAGCTCGGTCTGCGGCATGTTGCCGCTGAGCAGCTCCTTGCTCGACTTGCCGATGTCGACCGCGTTCGTGACGACCGTCGTGGGCGTCAGCTGATCGAGCATCGCGGCCAGCAGGCACTTCTGCCGACCCATCCGCGTGTAGTCGTCCGACTGCACCCGACTGCGGGCGTACCACAACGCCTTGCGGCCGTTGAGCTTCTGCAGCCCCGGTTCGATCCACACGTTCTTCCACGAGTCCTCGTGTCCGAACATCGCGATGCGGGTCTTGACGTCGATCTCGACACCACCCACGGAGTCGATCAGCGCTCGGAACCCCTTCAGGTTCACCATGAAGTAGTAGTTGATCTTCAGGCCCGTCGCACCCTCGACCGCATCGATCGTGGCCTCCAGTCCCGGGTCATCGGCGTCCGGGTACAGGTCGGTGCGGTTCGCCGCGTAGGTGTGGACTGCGTTGATCAGACACGCCGAGCCGCAGCTGAACCCGTACGGATACACCTGGTGCATCGGCGAGTCCTCGGGGAAGGGCACGGCCTGCAGATTGCGCGGGATCGACACCAGGACGGTGCGCCCCGTCTCGGTGTCGATGCTGGCGACCGTGAGCGAGTCCGGGCGGATGCCGATGCGGTCGGGGCCGGAATCGGAACCGATCAGCAAGATGTTGTAGCGACCGTGCAGCGGTTCGGACGTCTCGGTCGCGGCGAAGACGGTCTTGACGACCTCCCGTGAGACTCCCAGCACCTGCGATGCGTACGCTGCGGACCCGGCCACCGTGCCGATGACAGCGAGGTTGACCACCGTCAGCGCGACGCCTCGGACCCAGTTGAGCCGCCGCGGATGGGCCAGTCGCCACGCATCGACGAACAGCAGCACCCACAAGGCCACGACGACGATCAGCGCAACGCGCAGGTACAGCAAGTTGTCGGGATCGGTCAGCACGTCGATGACGCCGGCTCTGTCGGTCCGTGCCCGCCACAGCAGGTAGCCACCGGCACCCAGGGCCGCCAGCCAGATCGTCAACGCAAACGCGCCGACCGCCTTTCTCCCCACGGCCAGCTGAGCCGACCCCGGCACCACGATCGTCATCACCGACAGCACGAGGGCGCGTCGAAAGCGCAGACGTGGCGAGTCGAGGTGGCTGTCCTCGTAGCCACGACCGAGCAGCGTGGCACGATGCGACATTGACAACCTCAGTGGTACTGGTACGGACGACGTCCCATTATCACCGACGACCCCGACTTCACCTACTCGAACGGGCACGGCGCAGACGAGTGGGCGCCTCAGCAGGAGGCGGCCACGTCGTCGCTGTGGTTCGCAGCCTTCGGGTCGTTGCCCGACGACACGTCCGGCACGGTCAGCTTGGCCCGCAGCAGACCCGTGTCATCGGGCGCCTTCGCAGTCCCCTCCGCCTTCGCGATCGCGTCACCGACGAGCTTGCGCACCTTCTGGTAGTCGGGATTTCCCGTGTAGATCGCCGGTGGCACCAACGAGACGCTCGAGATCTTCTGGTTCTTCGCCTTGATCGCCAGGTCCATGAAGGTCGCCAGATCCTGACGCGGGATGTCGGTCGAGAGCAGCTCGGCGCTCGATGCGGCGATCTGCTGGGCGTTCAACAGCACCGTCTTGGGGCTCAGCTGCGCCAGCATCGCGCTCATCAGGCACTTCTGGCGGCCCATCCGCGAGAAGTCGTCGTTCTGCACGCGGCTGCGCGCGTACCACAGCGCCTTGCGGCCGTCGAGTTTCTGCTCGCCGGCTTCGATGTATCCGGTGATCGGTGCACCGATCCCGCCCATCGCGGTACGTTCCTGGACATCGATCGTCACTCCGCCGACCGCGTCGATGAGCTTGCGGAACCCTGCCAGGTTGACCATCGCGTAGTAGTTGATCTTCAGGCCGGTGATCTCCTGGATGGCATCCTTGGTCACTTCCAGGCCGGGATGCTCCAGGCGCGGGTACTCCTCGGCGAACAGGTCCGCGTGGTCGTTGGCCCAGGTGTTGACGGCGTTGAGATAACAGCCGTCGCAGTCGAATCCGTCTGGGAACTGTCGGTCCATGACCGAGCCCTTCGGGAACGGCACCTGCTGCAGGTTGCGCGGCAGGCCGATCAGCACGGTGCGTCCGGTCTCGGCGTCGATGCTGGCCACCGTCAGCGAGTCGGGTCGAACGCCGGACCGGTCCGGCCCGGAGTCCCCGCCCAGGAGCAGCACGTTGTAGCGCCCTTCGTGCGCATTGGAGACCGTGTTCGACGCGAACACCGTGTCGAGCGCCTGGCCGCCGGTGTGCACGGTCTTGGCGGCGTAGAGGAAGCCTCCGCCGAGCGCCACGCACAGCACGGCGTTCAGTCCGGTCATCCAGAGTCGATGGCCTCGCGCCATGCCCATCGGGTAGCCCAGTCGCCAGGCATCGACCAGCAAGGCCACCCACGCGATGGCGAGCACGACCAGGCCCCACGTCAGCAGGGTCAGCAGGCGGGGATCGGTCACCATCGCGAACAACCCTCGCCGAGAGCTGAGGGC
>DATMSF010000315.1:0-1766 GCA_035565535.1 Aeromicrobium sp. | reverse complement strand
CCAGCCAGGGCGCGATGGGCACCTCGCTGATCGTTCTCGAGCGCGGCATGGAGGGCTTCGAGCGTGGCCGCAACCTCGACAAGATGGGCCTGAAGGCTCAAGACACCGCCGAGCTGTCGTTCGACAACGTGCGCGTCCCGGTCGAGAACCTGCTCGGCGAGGAGGGCAAGGGCTTCATCTACCTGATGGAGAAGCTGCCGCAGGAGCGCCTGACCATCTCGGTCGGCGCGATGGCCGCGACTCGTCGCATCATCGACATGACCTTGGACTACGTCAAGGAGCGCAAGGCGTTCGGCAAGCCCATCGGATCGTTCCAGAACTCGCGCTTCGTGCTGGCGTCGCTGGAGACCGAGTACCGCATCGGGCAGGAGTTCATCGACCGGTCGATCATGGCGCTCAACGCTAAGGAGCTGACGATCGAGGAAGCGGCCATGGGCAAGTGGTGGACCACCGAGCTGCAGAACAAGGCCGCGGCCCAGTGCCTGCAGCTGCACGGCGGCTACGGCTACATGACCGAGTACCCGATCTCCAAGGCGTACACCGACAGCCGGATCCAGACGATCTACGGCGGCACGACCGAGATCATGAAGGAGATCATCGGGCGCAGCATGGGGCTGTGACCCCGGGCGCCTGTCAGCGATCAGTCAGGGGTTCGTCAGCGGGGTCGGTGAGGCTCGTGTCCTCACCTGTGACCTCACCGTTGGAGTCCCCCTGTGCTGTGCTCGACCGCGCGTCTTCGGCGCCGTTGTCTGCTCGTCCTGCTCTCCCTCGTCGCCCTGACGCTGGCGCCGCTCGGCATCGCGTCGCCCGGGACGGCGGCCGAGGCGGCGTACATCGTCTTCTCGTCGGACCGCAACGAGGACCGCTACCAGCTGTTCCGGATGAATCTCGACGGGTCGGGCGTGACCCAGCTGACCTCCGGCAGCAGCAATGCCACTCGGCCGGCCATCTCACCTGACGGCACCAAGATCGCCTACGCATCGGGTGCGTCGCTGTGGGTCATCAACTCGGACGGTTCCGACGCGGAGATCTTGGCCTCCACCTACACGTGGGTGGAGTCGGTGGACTGGTCGCCCGACGGTTCGCAGCTGGTCTACGTCGAGTCAGGCGGTGGCAACTCCGACTCCAAGCTGCACGTCATCGACGCCGACGGCACGGACGACACGGTCATCCTGCGCACGCCGGTCCTGCGCAACGTGGAGTTCGGCCCGGACGGGAACATCGTGTACGGCAGTGCCACGAACGCCAGCATCACGGGTAAGCCGCAGCTGTGGTTGATCACGGCGGACGGCAGCGTCAAGCGGCTGCTGCGTCAGGGCGACCTGGGCGACTTCGCTCTTGCTCCCGACGGACGCGGCATCGTCATCGCCCAGACGTCGTGGGCCGGCGGCGGCGGACCGATCGGCGGTGTCTTCTACTGGGACGACATCAACAACCTGAGCACCCCCAACTATCCGTACACCACGAAGTTGTGGGCCGGGGACGGCGCGGTGGGCAATCCGGCGATTGCAGCCGACGGCCGGGTGCTGTACCAGCACGACCCCGAATTCTGGCTGCTCGAGACCACCGACAACGACATCACGGTGGTCAACCCCGACGGCAGCGGTCGCAAGAAGCTGACGACCGGCGGATCCAACGACATCGATCCCGACTGGTACACCGGGACTCCTCCACCACCTGCCGCGCCGACCGTCACGATCACCGACGGTCCGGTCGGCACCATCACGCAGACGCGGCCGACGTTCGGGTTCGCGACCGATCAGACG
>DATMSF010000314.1:0-2354 GCA_035565535.1 Aeromicrobium sp. | reverse complement strand
CCGGGGAGGTGTCGGTACACGGGTCGCTGGCCGGATAGCCGTCGACCCGACAGACGAATCCGGGGGAGTTCGACGCATAGCTCAACGTGTGGCCCGTCTTGGAGAAGTTCTTCGCGGCCGGGGAGCTCGCACTCGGGTCACACCCGACCGAGCTGCCCACGACGACCGTCACCCCGGTGCCGGCCGGACAGGCTGCCGCCTGGGCCGGGCCGGCCGCACCGACCAGCGTCGCGGCGACGCCGATCAGCACGGCCACCAGGGACCTCCCCCATCGACTCACCGGCCCGACCCCGATCGGTGCGCACCGACCAACGCCTTCTCGCGAGCAATGGCCACGAGCGCTGCCCCGAGCACGACCAGCGCAACCGCGCCGCCCAGCTCCCACGGCCGCGCCGGCGAGCCGGTGTCCGGCAGCGCGTCGGAGGAACCGGCTGCGGTCGGGCCAGCGGCTCGGTCCGCGTCAGAGCCGGCACCCGACCCGACAGCAGCCGCGGCGACCTCGAGCGTGATCGTCCCGGTCAGGCCCGAAGCCGTGTGGGTCACCGTGATCGTGTGCGGGGATGCGTGGTTGAACGTGACCGTGTTGCCCCGGATCGTGTCCGTCGGCACCGACGACACCAGGGTCACCTGGTCGCTGACGTCGCCCATCGCGTCTCCGTCGGCGTCGAGCGCCGTGACGTTGATCGTGACCGTCTGACCTTGTTTCGGCGAGGACGTCGACGACGTCATACGCAGCGTCGTGATCTCCGGCAGGTACGCCAGCGCCAACGCGGCCTGGAACGTCGCCCGCACGTAGATCACCTGGTCCAGCTCGTCCAGCGGCTTGCTGCCGTTGAGGTCGTGGTCGTCGGTGGTCGCGGCGATGGCGCCGGCGTCAGGACCACCGTCGAGCTGCAACGACGCGAGCCAGACCGCGGCCTTCTTCGCAGCCTGCGGCTCACCGTGGGCGGCGAACGCCAGTGCCGCCAGCCCGGTGCTGTTGGCGTTGGCACTGCCGGCGTCGACGAGTGAACCGTTCGACGTCTGCTTCGACTTCAAGAACGCCACGGCCCGGTCGATCTCGGTGGCGTGACCGCCCACATCGTCGAGGGCCTCGATCGCGAAGGCCGTCGTGTCGACGCTCGACGCGCAGGGGATGGTGCCGGGGTTCTCGCGGAAGCCTCCGTCCGGACATTGCTCACCGAGCAGGAACCCGGCTGCATCCGTCACTGCGGCGTGACCGGACAAGGCAAGCGCGCGAACGCCCCACGCCTGCCCGATGTTGTTCTCCCATTTGGCCGGGTCGTTGAGGAACTGACCAGTGGGTTGCATCAACGCCACCAGGTCGGCGATCAGGTCGCGGCCGTCCACGTTCGTCGCATCGTCGCCGGCGAGCTCGACATAGGTGGCCAGCTTGCCGATCGCGCCGGAGTAGCGGGTGCCCCACGCGTCGGTGTAGTCAGCAGCGTTGGCCCGCACCGCGTCGTACACCGAGTCGGCGGTCGAGGACTGCCCGAGCTCGCGCAGGGCGTGCTGGACGTCGAGGTTGAGCCCGTGATCGACGTAGCCGACGATCGTGTCGCTGTGCGTGTCGAAGTAGTGCGACTCGAACAGTCCGGTGCCAGGGATCTGGTCGACCAGCCAGGCAGCGGCCTGCGTCTGCTCGTCGTTCAACGCCGGGGCTGCTGACGCGGCCGGGACGCCGGCTGCCACGAGTGCGAGCGTCGCGGTGGCGGCGCCGATCAGATGGCGGGGTTTCATCTGGTTCCTTCCCGCTGCGACACGAGCAGGAAGGGACCTTCGGTCCGACCCGTGCGTTCCTCGACAGCGTGGTTCGGTCAGGGCCACGGCAGGTGCTCCGGCTCGCTGCCACCTCGCGGTGACGGCCTACGGTTGCGGGTCAGCGCCGGACTTGGACCGGCTTCCCCTGGCACGTGGCTGATATGGAATTCTGTGCCTGCTGGCACAGTTCGCAACTTACCCCCTGCCCTCTGCCGCAGCAAATGGCGGGTCAGGTGTACGGGCCGCCCACCGCAGGCAACCCGGCCGGGGCCCCGTCACACAGGTCGACCAGCGCGTCGACGTCTAGGTGCTCCTCGATCAGGTCGCCCAGGACATCGAGCCGCTGCTCCCGCGCTCGAGCGAAGCTCACCCCGGACGCCTCGAAGTCCGGATCGACCAGCCGCAGGAGCGCGGTGCGCAGGGCGTCGGACTCCAGGCTGCCGTGCCACATCGTGCCCAGCACGGGACCGGCCCGCGCACCACCGAGGAAGTCCTCGGCGTCGTCATCGACCGTCACGACGCCGTGGTGGATCTCGTAGCCGGCAGCGTCGGCGCCCAGCGCTCGGCCACGTGACAGGCGCAAGGTCTTGTCG
>DATMSF010000313.1:0-2015 GCA_035565535.1 Aeromicrobium sp. | reverse complement strand
CCGGACTCGACATGATGAAGGCTCAGCCGGTCTTCCAGACCCTCGGGGCCACGAAGAACGACGCCTTCATCCCGTGGACGTCCGTCGCTCCGCCGAGCTACCAGGCGTACGCCGACATCCAGGAACGCCTCGCGGCGAGCCTGGAGAAGTTCGCCGGCTGAGGCGATCAGGCGCGCGAGGAGCTCAACGCTGCAGGTTCGCGGCGCCCGCCAGGACGATCGACAGGCGGGCGTCGTGCATCCGCACATCGGCTCGGTCGGCCGGTTCGGCAGATCCGATCAGCGTGCATCGCAGCACCATCCCGACGACGGCGTCGGCGTCCTGGGCATCGAAACCCTGCTCGGTCAGCGCCGTCGAGTACGGAGCCAGGCGTGACTCCCACGCAGCGATGGCAGGGGCGCTGCCCAACGTGGCGGCGGCCAGGCCGTCGACGTCGTGGCAGGTCGAGCGGACGACGCCGGCCACGCGGCGCAGGAGCGGATCCCACGGTTCGTCCGCCGCGGGCCAGTCGACCGACGACAGCGCGCGGTCGACGGCAGCGACGAGGAGACCTTCTCGGTTCTCCACGTAGCGATAGAGGGCCGAGTGGGCAACGCCCACGCGGCGTGCCACGGAGGGCATGCTGAGATGGGTCAGACCGACGTCCAGTGCTGCTTGGACGATCTGGTCGACGGTGAGGGTGCGGGGACGCCCCGGCTTGCCGGTCATGGGCGAAGCGTAGCCCTCAGCGGGTGGATCCGGGCGGGTATCATTCGAATATGGAGCTGCCAGACGTCTTCGCCCCACTCGGACTGACCTACGACGACGTCCTGCTACTCCCCGGCGAGACGGACGTGATCCCCAGCGACGTCGACACCACGTCGCGTCTGACGCGTGAGCTGAACATCCGGATTCCGCTGCTGTCCAGCGCCATGGACACCGTGACCGAGTCACGCATGGCGATCGCCATGGCGCGCGAGGGCGGCATCGGCATCCTGCACCGAAATCTGTCGATCGACGACCAGGCGTACCAGGTGGATCTGGTCAAGCGCACGCAGACCGGCATGATCCCGAACCCGGTCACGATCGGGCCCAAGGCCACTCTTGAGGAGCTCGACGAGATCTGTGGCGAGTACCGCGTCTCCGGCCTGCCGGTCGTCGACGAGGACGACACGCTGCTCGGCATCATCACCAACCGCGATCTTCGCTTCACCCCCGTCGCCGAGTGGGCCACCACGTACGTCGGCGACGTGATGACCCCGATGCCGCTCGTGACGGGTCCGGTCGGCATCAGTCGTGAGGATGCGTCGGCCCTGCTGCGCCAGCACAAGCGCGAACGCCTGCCGATCGTCGACGACCAGGGTCATCTCGCCGGACTCATCACGGTCAAGGACTTCGTCAAGTCCGAGCAGCACCCCCTGGCCAGCAAGGACGCCGAAGGGCGTCTGCTCGTCGGTGCCGCTGTCGGCTTCTTCGGCGATTCCTGGGACCGCGCCAACCGGTTGCGCGAGGCCGGCGTCGACGTGCTCGTCGTCGACA
The DNA here is from genome assembly GCA_035565535.1 of Aeromicrobium sp. Classification (GTDB taxonomy): domain Bacteria; phylum Actinomycetota; class Actinomycetes; order Propionibacteriales; family Nocardioidaceae; genus Aeromicrobium. Next base: position 497 of record DATMSF010000313.1, on the reverse strand, counting down.
CGGCCCACGGTCACGCCCGACTGTTGCTGGACATGGTCCGCCGGCTGAAGGCCGACCGGGCCTTCGACGGTGTGCAGATCATCGGCGGCAACGTCGCCACGCGCGAAGGCGCTGCTGCACTGGTCGAGGCGGGCGTCGACGCCGTCAAGGTGGGAGTCGGGCCGGGGTCGATCTGCACCACACGCGTCGTGGCGGGAGTCGGGGTCCCGCAGATCACCGCGGTCCACGAGGCCGCCCAGGCCTGCAAGCCGGCCGGCATCCCGGTCATCGCCGACGGTGGTCTGCAGTACTCCGGCGACATCGCCAAGGCGATCGTCGCAGGAGCCGACACCGTGATGGTCGGATCGCTGCTGGCCGGCTGCGAGGAGAGCCCCGGCGAGCTGATCTTCCTCAACGGCAAGCAGTACAAGAGCTACCGCGGCATGGGCTCGATCGGCGCCATGGCTTCACGCGGCAAGAAGTCGTACTCCAAGGACCGCTACTTCCAGGCCGACGTC
>DATMSF010000312.1:0-2060 GCA_035565535.1 Aeromicrobium sp. | reverse complement strand
ACGACGGCATCGTCCGCCGCGTCGCGAGCCGGGACTCGTTCGTCCCCCTGGGGCCTGCCGCGAACGAAGTCCTGCTGTCGGTCGAGCAGATCGTCGCTGCCGCCCAGCACGTCGTCCACGACATCAGGTGAGCGCCCACGCGCCACCGTCGATGCCCTAGGCTGAATGTGACGCCGGTCACGACCTGGCAACCCCGGGTGCCGGCGTCGTCCGTACTCGTCCTCGGGCGCGCGATCCGCGTCCGGCGTCCCAGGAGGTGGTCATGGCTCGGTCGATCCATCACGTTGCGGTGTTCGGGTTGGGCAAGGTCGGCGAGCTCGTGGCCGTCCTGCTCGGCGAATCCGGTTTCTCGGTGGTCGGGTTCGACGCCTCGCCCGTCTCGCTGAGTGCCGAGCTCGACTTCGAGGTCAGGTCGCTCGACGTCAAGGACGCTGACGCACTGCGCGAAGCGCTACGGGACGTCGACGCCGTCGTCTCGTGCCTGCCGTACCACCTGAACATCGAGGTGGCCGAGGCCGCACATGCGTCGGGGACGCACTACTTCGACCTCACCGAGGACGTCCCGACGACCAACCGGATCATCGAGCTGGCCGCGGGGGCACCCCACGTGTTCGCGCCGCAGTGCGGCCTCGCGCCCGGCCTGATCGGGATCGTCGGCGCCTCGTTGGCGGCGCGCTTCGAGCAGATCCGGTCGATCGAGCTCAAGGTCGGCGCGCTGCCGCAGAATCCGACGGGACTGCTGGGATATGCGTTCAACTGGTCGGCCGAGGGCGTGGTCAACGAGTACCTCAACGACTGCGAGGTCCTGCGGTCAGGACAGCGACAGATGGTTCCGGCCATGACGGAGAAGGAGCGCGTGTTCATCGGTGGTATCGAGCTGGAGGCGGCCCTCACGTCGGGCGGACTCGGCACGATGTGTCAGACCTACGAGGGTCGCGTGACTCGGCTGGACTACAAGACGCTGCGGTACCCGGGTCACTTTCGCCAGATGCACTTCCTGTTCGACGAGCTGAACCTGCGTGACCGGCGCGACCTCGTCGGTCAGCTGCTGGTGGACGCCAAGCCGCCGGTCAACGACGACATCGTCTACCTGCACGCAGCGGTGGAGGGGGTCAAGGACGGCCGACCGTTCCGCGAGAACTACGTCCGCGGATATCGACCGATCGACGTCGCGGGTCGCACGTGGCGGGCGATCTCGTGGACCACGGCGGCCTCGATCGTGGGAGTGGTCGAGCTGGTCGCCGAAGGGCGACTGCCGCAGTCGGGATTCGTCAAGCAGGAGGACATCGCATTGACGGACCTGTTCGCCACCAAGGCCGGAGCACGATTCGAGCAATGGGGGATGGTGTGACCATGACCGACATCACGACGCAGGCACGCGACATCCTGGCCCGACTGGGCGCAGGCGATCCGTTCGTCGAGGGCGGCGACCTGGAGTGTCGCTCGCCGATCGACGGTGCTGTGATCGGGACGCTGTCCCCGCACACCGCGGCCGAGGTCGGCGACGCCGTGGGTCGTGCTCAGGAGGCGTTCGAGCAGTGGCGACAGGTACCGGCCCCGGTGCGTGGCGCACTCGTGCGGGAGCTGGGCGCCCTGCTGCGCGAGCACAAGGACGATCTGGGTGCGCTGGTCTCGATCGAGGCTGGCAAGATCGTGTCCGAGGGCCTGGGCGAGGTTCAGGAGATGATCGACATCTGCGACCTCGGCGTCGGCTTGTCCAGGCAGCTGTTCGGCCTGACGATCGCGACCGAACGGCCGGGTCACCGCATGATGGAGCAATGGCACCCGTTGGGCGTCGTGGGCGTGATCTCGGCGTTCAACTTTCCGGTCGCGGTCTGGTCGTGGAACGCCGCTCTGGCCTTCGTCTGTGGCGACCCCGTGGTGTGGAAGCCGTCGGAGAAGACGATGCTGACGGCGCTGGCCTGTCAGGCCCTGACCGCCGAGGCAGCCCGGCGAGCCGACGCACCCGAGTTCGTGTCGCAGGTCGTGCTGGGCGCTCGCGAGGTGGGCGAGGCCCTCGTCGACGACCCGAGGGTGTCGCTGGTCTCGGCGACCGGATC
>DATMSF010000311.1:0-7328 GCA_035565535.1 Aeromicrobium sp. | reverse complement strand
AAACCCAAGCGCTCCACCTCCACCTCCCCCGAGCCCGCCTGACGACTCCCGAGGGGCGGTGACTTAGCGACGTATCCCCGATTGCCGGTGTAGCAGCGACGCATCAGGGGGTCGGAAAGGTCGCTGAGGTACCTGCGTCTGGCGTTACGTCGCTAAGTCACCGCCCTTCGGGGAGCAGGGTTGCACGGAGGGTGCCCATGCCGAGGCCGCCGAGGGCGAGAGTGTCGGCATGGAAGCGCTTGAGATCGGGGCCGTTGGCCGCAGTCCAGTCGTCGCGCAGCTGTTCCCAGAGGCGCTGACCGATCTTGTACGAAGGAGCCTGACCCGGCCAGCCCAGGTAGCGATTGGCCTCGAAGTCGATGAACCCGTCGTTCATCGACACGTGGCGGGCCAGGAACGGGCGCACGTCGTCGCCGGTCCAACGTCCCGAACCATCCGGTTTGGCCAGTCCCAGGTGCACGCCGATGTCGATGACGACCCGGGCGGCGCGCATCCGCTGGCCGTCCACCATGCCGAGTCGATCGGCCGGATCGTCCAGGTAGCCCAGATCGGCCATCAGTCGCTCGGCGTACAACGCCCAGCCCTCGCCGTGACCTGAGTTCCAGTTCTCCCGCCGCCACGCGTTCAGCGTGTCGCGATGGTGGACGGCCAAGCCGCACTGCAGGTGATGGCCCGGGACGCCCTCGTGGTAGACCGTCGTCAGTTCACGCCAGGTCTGGAACTCGGTGACACCCTCGGGCACGCTCCACCACATCCGACCCGGACGGCTGAAGTCGTCGGTCGGCGGCGTGTAGTAGATGCCGCCCTCCTGCGTCGGGGCGATGAGGCACTCCAACCGCCGCATCTGCTCGGGGATGTCGAAGTGGGTGCGCCCCAGCTCCTCGACGGCTTGGTCGCTCGTGCGCTGCATCCAGGCCTGCAGCGCGTCCGTGCCGTGCAGCACCCGTCTCGGATCGGAGTCCAGCGCCGCGATCGCGTCGGCCACCGAACCACCCGGAACGATCTCGTCGGCGATCTGCTCCTGCTCGGCGACCATCCGGTCGAGCTCGGCCACACCCCAGGCGTAGGTCTCCTCGAGGTCGATCTGCGTACCTACGAAGTACTGCGAGGCCAAGGCGTAGTGGTCGCGGCCGACGCCGTCCTCGAGTCGCGCTCGTGGCGCGAGCTCGAAACGCAGGAAGTCGGCGAGCTCCTGATAGGCCATCGCGGCCGCTGCGGCACCGGCCGCGAGGTCGGCCGCGGCAATGGTGTCGTCGCCCCGGGTGACCAGGTCGGCGAAGAACCCGTCGGGCCTGGTCAACTTGTCGGCCTGCGCGGCGACCTCGCGCACTTGGCGGACGGCGGGGACGTTGTCGGCAGCGATGCCCGCGCGCAGACTCTCGACGTAACCGCTGATCGCCGCCGGAACGTTCGCGAGTCGTCGAGCGATGGCGGCCCAGTCCGCGTCCGACTCGGTGGGCATCAGGTCGAACACGTCGCGTACCGACTGGCACGGCGACGCGATGACGTTCAGGTCGCGCTGCCAGAAACCGGCGTCGTGCATCCTGACTTCCAGGTCCAACGTCCGCTCCAGCTCGGACAGCGTCACCTGGTCGACGTCGTCGACGGCAACGGCGTTTCGAACCCGCCGCAGCATCGCCCGTGACGCGGCATCACGCTGCGCAGCGCCATCGGGGGACAGGTCGGCGTACTCGGACTGGTCGCCGGGACGACCTAGGTGCACGCGGAGCTCGGGTACCAAGGAAACCTGCTCGTCCAGCCACTCCTCGGCGAGGCGGTCGACAGCGGTCGGTCGGCGGGTCTGTTCCATGCGATGACGGTATACGTCGGCCCATGGTGAGACGAACCCCACATTCGCTGGCAGCAGTGGGGGCGAGCACTACAATTGTGGTGTCACGACGTCTGGTACCCGTTCGCGGGACTGGAACCGAAAGGCAACTGATCATGACTGATTCGACTGTCGCGCGTGCCCGCCTGGGCGTGATCGGCACGGGGCGTGTCGGCGCCGTCCTCGCAGCCAAGCTGGCCGCTGCCGGCCACGAGCTCGTGGCGGTCAGCGGATCGTCACCGGCCTCTCGTCTGCGCATCGACACGCTCATCCCGGGCGTCGACGTCGTCGAACCCGTCGACGTGGTTCGTCGCGCCGATCTGGTGGTGCTCGCAGTTCCTGACGACGCGTTGATCGCGGTGGCCGAACAGCTCGCCGCCGTGGTGCGTCCGGGCCAGGTCGTTGCCCACACCAGCGGGCGTCACGGCCTCGAAGCGCTGGCGGCGATGACGCGTGCAGGCGCTCGTCCGATCGCGTTGCACCCGGCGATGACGTTCACCGGTACCGCCGTCGACCTCGACCGGCATCCCGTGTACGGACTGACCGCCGCGGACGAGGAGCGAGCGGTCGCCGAGTCACTCGTCGCCGAGCTCGGCGGCACGCCGATGTGGATCGCCGAGTCCGACCGCACGCTCTACCACGCAGCGCTGGCCCACGGTGCCAATCACCTGGTGACACTCGTGGCACAGTCGATGGACCTGCTCCGTGAGAGTGGCGCACAGTCGCCGGCCGACGTGCTGCGACCCTTGCTGACCGCGGCGCTGGAGAACGTCCTGGCCTACGGCGATGCGGCGTTGACAGGCCCCGTGGCACGCGCAGACGTGACGACGGTCCGCGCCCACATCGACGCGTTCGACCTGGCCGACGTGCCCGACGCGACGACCGACACGTACCTGGCGCTGGCCCGGGCGACGGCAGGTCGTGCCGAGGCCAGTGGTCGGATCAGCACGGCCGAGGCCGGCACGATACGTCAGGTGCTGGCCGAGGCCGACTGGGACGCCCTGGCAGAGATCGCGGCAGGGATCTGACCCATGGTGACGGTCGCGCACACGCGCGAGGAGCTGTCGGCGGCGCTCAAGGGGGCCGAACGCGTCGCGTTCGTGCCGACGATGGGTGCACTGCACGACGGCCACCAGCAACTGATGGAGTTCGCTCGACCATTGGGTGACCGCCTGGTCGCGTCGATCTTCGTCAACCCCACGCAGTTCGCACCGGGTGAGGACCTGGCTGCGTACCCGCGCACGTTCGACGCCGATCTGCAGCGTTGCGAAGCAGCCGAGGTCGATGTCGTGTTCGCGCCCGACGTCGCCACGATGTATCCGAACGGGCTGGTCGAGACCGTCACGGTCGATCCGGGGCCCCTGGGCACGATCCTCGAGGGCGCCGCTCGACCGACGCACTTTCGCGGCGTGCTCACGGTGGTCTCCAAGCTGTTCGGTCTGGTCCGTCCCGACGTCGCGGTGTTCGGCGAGAAGGACTACCAGCAGCTGGTGCTGATCCGCCAGATGGTCGACGAGCTGGCCATGGGCATCGACATCGTCGGTTGTCCCACAGTTCGCGAACCCGACGGTCTCGCGCGCAGCTCACGCAACGTCTACCTGACACCTGAGCAGCGAGAACAGGCCACGGTCCTGCATCGCGCCCTGCAGGCCGGCGTCGCGGCCGGACCCGACGGTCCCGAGGCCGTCGTGGCAGCGGCTCGCGCTGTGCTCGCCGCCGCATCGGTCGAACCGGACTACGTCGCACTCACTGACCTGCACCTGGGCGCTCCCGTGCCCGGAGAGGACGCGCGCCTGCTCATCGCGGCTCGTGTCGGAAAACCCCGTCTCATCGACAACACAACGGTCGCCTTGGGCGGCGCACGAGAAACCGTCAGCCTAGGAGAGGGATCCTGACCATGCTGCGAACCATGATGAAATCGAAGATCCACCGTGCGACGGTCACGCAGGCCGATCTGCACTACGTCGGCTCGGTGACGATCGACGAGGATCTGCTGGACGCCGCGAACCTGCTGCCCGGCGAGCTGGTGCACATCGTCGACATCGACAACGGCGCCCGGCTCGAGACCTACACGATCGCCGGTGAACGCGGCTCGGGTGTCATCGGGATCAACGGTGCGGCTGCGCGCCTGGTGCATCCGGGCGATCTGGTGATCCTGATCGGCTACGGCCAGATGGACGACGCCGAGGCCCGTGAGTTCGAGCCCAGCGTGGTGTTCGTCGACTCCGAGAACCGCATCATCGGCACCGGCAGCGACCCGGCCGAAGCGCTCCCCGGCACCGGCTTGATTCGCGGCGACATCACGCACAACCCGCTCGTCGCCCATGGCCACCGCTGACGCCCGACGGCTGGTGGAGGGCGGTGAGGTCAGATGACGCTGCTGTGCCTGGACGTCAGCAACAGCACCACCACCATCGGCGCCTTCGACGGCGACGAGCTGATCGCGCACTGGCTGCTGTCGTCGGACGACCGCCGCACCGCCGACGAGTGGCAGCTGCTGCTGACCGGTCTGGTGCGCACGACGGGCCTGCGTGACGTCCAAGCAGTCAGCTTGTGCTGCACGGTACCGGCGATCCTGGAAGAGCTTCGCCAGCTGCAGGAGCGCTACTACGTCGACGTCCCGGTCTCGATCGTCGGTCCGGGCGTCCGCACGGGCGTGCCGATCCACACCGACAACCCGCGCGAGGTCGGCGCCGACCGCATCGTCAACGCGTTGGCGGCGGCCGAGCTGTACGGCGGCCCGGCGGTGGTCGTCGACATGAACGGCACGGCGACGATCTTCGACGTCGTCGACGAGCGGAACCGGTACATCGGGGGTGCCATCGCCCCTGGCGTCGAGGTGTCGCTGGACGCGCTGGCGCGTCGCGGCGCTCAGCTGCGCAGCGTCGAGATCGCGACTCCGCGCGATGTCATCGGCAAGAACACCGTGGAGGCGATCCAGTCCGGCGCGGTGTTCGGATTCGCCGGACTGGTGGACGGGATGGTCGAACGCATCATCGACTCCCTGGGTGCCGATCCCGACCACGTCACGGTCATCGCGACCGGCTCGTACTCCGATGCCATCATCGACCAGTGCGACACCATCACGACACGTGATCCGTGGCTGACACTCACGGGCCTGCGGTTGGTCCACGAGAAGAACAGCGGTTGAGTCAGCGGGCGACGCTGCGGTCCGATCACTGATGCGACCGCTCGGCACTCGGGACCGGCAGCCCACTAGACTTGCCTAGCGTGACGCCCGCCGACCCCGCTGCTCAGACCGATGATCTGCCCGAACAGATGCAGGTGCGTCGAGCCAAGCGGCACGAGCTGCTCGAGGCAGGTGTCGAGCCGTATCCCGTGGTCGTCGAGCGGACGCACACCCTGCGTGCGATCGTCGAGGCCTACGACGCCGAGGCGCTGGGCGCCGATCATCGAACCGGTGTTGTCGCCTCGGTCACGGGACGGGTCATCTTCCTGCGCAACACCGGCAAGCTGTGCTTCGTGCGGTTGCGCGAAGGCGACGGCACCGAGCTGCAGGCGATGCTGTCGCTGGCCGAGATCGGCCAGGAGCGCCTGGCGGCGTTCAAGCACCTGGTCGACATCGGTGATCATCTGCAGGTCACGGGCGAGATCATCACCTCGCGCCGCGGTGAGCTGAGCATCCAGGCGACGTCGTGGCAGATCGCTGCCAAGACCGTGCGGCCGCTGCCCAACGAGCACAATCCGCTGTCGGACGAGGCTCGGGCCCGGATGCGGTACGTCGACCTGATCGTGCGTCCCGAGGCGCGGGACAACGTCCGGGTCAAGGCCAAGGTGCTGCAGTCGCTGCGCCGCACGCTGGACGAGCGGGGCTACATCGAGGTCGAGACGCCGGTCCTGCAGCACACCAACGGCGGTGCCGCTGCCCGCCCGTTCACCACGCACGTCAACGCCACCGACGAGGACATGCTGTTGCGCATCGCGCTGGAGCTGGACTTGAAGAAGGGCCTGGTCGGCGGCATCGAGCGCATCTACGAGATCGGCAAGACGTTCCGCAACGAAGGCGTCGACAACTCGCACAACCCCGAGTTCATGATGCTGGAGGTGTACGAGGCGTACGGCTCGTACGACACGATGGCCGAGCTCGTGAAGTCGCTGGTCCTCGACGCTGCGCGCGCGGTCGGCAAGACCGTCGTCCCGGGTCGGGACGGTTCACGGATCGACCTGGAAGCCGATTGGCGCCGCGCCACGATCCACGAGCTGGTGTCGGAGGCCGTGGGTGAGCGCGTCACGATCGAGACCACCGAGGACCAGCTCACGACACTCGCCGCCCGCCACGACGTGGCACTGCAGGACCACTGGGGAGCCGGCGAGATCCTGCTCGAGCTGTTCGAGAAGCTCGTCGAGCACACCCTGATCCAGCCGACGTTCGTGTGCGACTACCCCGAGGCCGTCCGTCCGCTGGCCAAGAAGCATCGCAGCGTGCCCGGCCTGGTCGAGGCGTGGGACCTGATCATCAACGGCGTCGAGCTCGCCCCGGCGTACTCCGAGCTCAACGACCCGGTCATCCAACGCGAGCGTCTGGAGGAGCAGTCGCGACTGGCCGCGGCGGGCGACCCCGAGGCGATGGACGTCGACGAGGACTTCCTGCGTGCACTGGAGTTCGGCATGCCGCCGGCCGGCGGCATGGGCCTGGGCGTCGACCGTCTGGTGATGCTGTTGCAGGGCATCGGCATCCGCGAGGCGATCCTGTTCCCGCTGTCGCGCGCCGAGACCTGAGCCAGTTTCGGGTCGCCTCGGTTACGCCGTGGGCGAACGGTGGAACGTTCTGCTCGCGGTGACGGTTGGATTACGTATCGGACAACCGTGAAGAGGCTTGTCCGCCCACGTCTAGACTGGACATCTAGTCCAGCAGAGGGGGACGAATGTTCGAAAGATTCACCGACCGTGCTCGTCGTGTGGTCGTGCTCGCCCAAGAAGAGGCGCGCATGCTCAGCCACAACTACATCGGCACCGAGCACATCCTCCTCGGTCTGATCCACGAGGGTGAGGGCGTCGCCGCCAAGGCGTTGGAGCAGCTCGACATCTCCCTCGAGGCGGTCCGCGGCAAGGTCGAGGACATCATCGGTCAGGGCCAGCAGGCGCCGTCGGGGCACATCCCGTTCACCCCGCGCGCCAAGAAGGTGCTGGAGCTGAGTCTGCGCGAGGCGCTTCAGCTGGGCCACAACTACATCGGCACCGAGCACATCCTGCTCGGGCTGATCCGCGAAGGCGAGGGCGTCGCCGCACAGGTGCTGCAGAAGCTCGGCGCCGACCTCAACCGGGTCCGCCAGCAGGTCATCCAGCTGCTCTCCGGCTTCCAGGGCAAGGAGTCGGCCCAGTCGGCGGCCGCCACCAGCGGCGGCACCTCCGACGCGCCGTCGTCCTCCCTGGTCCTCGACCAGTTCGGTCGCAACCTCACCCAGGACGCTCGCGAGGGCAAGCTCGACCCGATCATCGGCCGGCAGCCGCAGATCGAGCGGGTCATGCAGGTGCTCTC
>DATMSF010000310.1:0-2791 GCA_035565535.1 Aeromicrobium sp. | reverse complement strand
ATCAAGATCCCGATCGTCACGACCAGAGTGATGGTCCACTCCAGGGTCGAGACGTTCATCGATGGGCCGCCGGCAGCTGGTTCGCTCGCCGTGGCCAGCGACGTGGTCAGTGCTGTGAGCACGCAGGTTCCTCCGGTCGTCAAGACGCCGGAGGTCTCTTCCATCGCCGCGTCCGATGACGGCGACCCGCGCCCCGGGCGTCCGATGGCGGACGCCGTGATGACGAGACTGCGGCGAAGGAATACTCCCCTCCGCCGACCATTGTGTCAGGCCGGGTGATGAGTCGCGAATCGTGACCGTGAGGCGGCTCGCCGATTGGCCTCAGACCCCTGCCTCGAGCATGCTGCGCAGCTCCTTCTTGAGCTCGCCGATCTCGTCACGGAGCCGAGCAGCGACCTCGAACTGCAGCTCTGCCGCGGCAGCGTGCATCTGATCGGTCAGCTGTGCGATGAGGTCGGCCAGCTCGCCGGTGGGCCGGTTCGCCAGCTCCTTGGTGTGGGCGCCCAGCGGCACCGGCGCACCACGCCGCTTGTGGTCACCGGTCGCGGCGAGCAGTGCCGACGTGTCGGCGTCCTCGCGGGCCAGCATGTCGGTGATGTCGCCGATCTTCTTGCGCAGCGGGGTCGGGTCGATGCCGTGCTCGCGGTTGTACGCCAGCTGCTTCTCGCGGCGCCGGTTGGTCTCCTCGATCGCGGTGTTCATCGAGTCGGTGACGGTGTCGGCGTACATGATGACCTGCCCGGACACATTTCGTGCCGCACGGCCGATGGTCTGGATCAAGGAGCGTTCCGAGCGCAGGAAGCCTTCCTTGTCCGCGTCGAGGATCGCCACCAGGCTCACCTCGGGCAGGTCGAGACCCTCGCGGAGCAGGTTGATGCCGACCAGGACGTCGTACTCCCCCAGCCGGAGCTCGCGGAGCAGCTCGACGCGGCGCAACGTGTCGACCTCGCTGTGCAGGTAGCGGGTCCTGATGCCGGCCTCGAGCAGGTAGTCGGTCAGGTCCTCGGACATCTTCTTGGTCAACGTCGTGACCAGCACGCGTTCGTCACGCTCGGTACGACCCCGGATCTGCTCGATCAGGTCGTCGATCTGACCCTTGGTGGGCTTGATGATGACTTCGGGGTCGACCAGTCCGGTCGGGCGGATGATCTGCTCGACCACGTCGCCGCCGACCTTGGCCATCTCGTACGACCCGGGCGTGGCCGACAGGTAGACCGTCTGCCCGATGCGCTGCAAGAACTCGTCCCACTTCAGCGGGCGGTTGTCCATGGCGCTGGGCAGCCGGAACCCGTGCTCGACCAACGAGCGCTTGCGACTCATGTCGCCCTCGTACATCGCACCGATCTGCGGCACCGTCACGTGCGACTCGTCGATGACGAGCACGAAGTCCTCCGGGAAGTAGTCGAGCAGGCAGTTCGGTGCCGTGCCCGGTTGCCGGCCGTCCATGTGCAACGAGTAGTTCTCGATGCCCGCGCACGTGCCGACCTGTTGCATCATCTCGATGTCGTACGTCGTGCGCATGCGCAACCGCTGGGCCTCGAGCAGCTTGTTCTCACCCTCGAGCACCTGCAGCCGTTGTGCCAGCTCGGCCTCGATCCCGGCGATCGCGCGCTGCATCGTCTCGGCGCCGGCCGCGTAGTGGGTGGCAGCGCCCACGTACAGCTCCTGGTCCTCGCTGAGCACCTCACCGGTCAGCGGGTGCAGCGTCATCAGCCGTTCGATCTCGTCGCCGAAGAACTCCACCCGAACAGCCATCTCCTGGTACACCGGGAAGATCTCGACGGTGTCGCCGCGCACCCGGAAGGTGCCACGCGTGCTGGCGACGTCGTTGCGGACGTACTGAGCCTGCACGAGCGTGCGCAGCAGCTCCTCGCGCGGCATCTCGTCGCCGACCTTGAAGCCGATCATCCGCTCCAGGTACTCCTGCGCCGACCCGAGGCCGTAGATGCACGACACCGTCGCAACGACCACGACGTCGCGACGGGTCAACAACGACCACGTCGCCGAGTGGCGCAACCGCTCGACCTCCTCGTTGATCGAGGAGTCCTTCTCGATGTAGGTGTCGGACTGCGCGATGTACGCCTCCGGTTGGTAGTAGTCGTAGTACGACACGAAGTACTCGACGGCGTTGTTCGGTAACAGCTCACGCAACTCGTTGGCGAACTGCGCAGCCAACGTCTTGTTGGGCATCAGCACCAACATCGGCCGCTGCAGGCGTTCGGCCAACCACGCCGTGGTCGCGGTCTTGCCGGTGCCGGTCGCGCCCATCAGGACGACGTCGACGGCCCCCGCCTCGATGCGGCGCTGCAGCTCGGCGATCGCGGCCGGCTGGTCGCCGGCCGGTTGGTACTCGGAGACGACCTCGAACGGCGCGACCTGGCGCCGCAGCTCCGTGACTGACCTCATGACACGAGCCTACGGCTCGGCTCCGACAACGCCATGCGAGACAGCGACCGGCCTAGGATGGGCCGATGGACACCTCGGCCGTCAGGGCACGCACCACCCGCGGTCCGGGACGCCGCGAGGAGATCCTGACCGCCACACGCGAGTTGTTCGACGAATCGGGCTCCCGGGACGCCCAGATCGAGGACATCGCGCGCGCGGTGGGCATCAACCGCGCCATCATCTACCGACACTTCTCCAGCAAGGAGGAGCTGTTCGCCGAGGTCGTCGTGACCTACCTGGGTGAGCTGTCCGACGCGTTCACCCGGTCCCAGGACACCGCCGAGACCCCGACCAGCCGACTCGAGGCGCTCTCCGACGCGATGATCGACTTCGGACTGGCCCACCC
>DATMSF010000309.1:0-3990 GCA_035565535.1 Aeromicrobium sp. | reverse complement strand
CGTTGCAGCAACGACTTGGCTCGTTCGACCGACTTGCGGGTCTCGAGTCGATCCTCCAGGTCGCCCACCTCACCCTTGAGCACCATCAGATCGGCGTACCGACTGCGCGCCATCTCGATGGCCGGCACCAGGTCGCTGCGGGTGAACGGCTTGACCAGGTAGGCCATCGCCCCGGCGCGGCTGGCCCGTTCGACCAGCTCGCGCTGGGAGAACGCCGTCAACATGACCACGGGAGCGATCTGCTCCTCGGCGATCCGGGCCGCCGCGGCGATGCCGTCCAGCTTCGGCATCTTGACGTCCATCACCACCAGGTCGGGTCGGTGCTGTCGGGCCAGCGCCACCGCCTGTTCGCCGTCGCCGGCCTGCGCCACGACCTGATAGCCCTCTTCCTCCAGCATTTCTGCCAGGTCCAGCCGGATCAGGGCCTCGTCCTCGGCGATGACGACACGAGGCGGTGTGTTGGCGGTGCGGTCCACCCGAGTAAGGTTATCGATCGCACGGCCGACTTGGCGGAACGGTAGACGCGCTCGCCTCAAAAGCGAGTGTCCGAAAGGGCGTGCGGGTTCGAATCCCGCAGTCGGCACAAGTGATCGAGCTCGTTGACGGGCGCGACACGGAGCTGTCGCCGAAGCTCGAACCACGTCGCGCGAGGTGAGCATGTTGGGGTCCTCTCCGCTCGACCTGCTGGGCAGCTGGCAGCTGGCCCGCACGATCGAGGATCGTCTGGTAGGCGCGACCTCCACCGTCGACGGGGAGACGATCCTCTCGGCCGAGGCCGACGGGCGCATCCGTTGGCACGAGACCGGCATCCTGCACCACGGCGGCAACGACGTCCCGGTCTTTCGCACCCTGTACGTCGAGCGGAGCGGCGACGCGTGGGTCGTGACGTTCGAGGATGGTCGCGACTTCCACCCCTGGGCGCTCGATCGCGACGTGGTCCACCCCTGCGGAGCAGACACGTACACCGGGCACGTCGACGTCGACTCCGCCGAGCGCTGGACCGTCACGTGGACGACGCTCGGGCCGGCCAAGGACTACACGATGGTCAGCATCCTGACCCGATGACGTCGCCCCGACGTCCATTGGCCGGCGACCGTGTCCGGCGTCCGGCGAACCCGAACCTGCTAGCGGTCCTCGACGTTCTCGTAGGCCGGCACGATCCGATTGATCGCATCACCGATGCGGTGGATGCGCAACGCGTTGGTCGACCCGGGGATCCCCGGAGGTGAACCGGCCACGATGACGACCTGCTCCCCCGGCGTGCACGTCTGGTGCTCCAGTAACGCCTTGTCGACCTGCATGACCATCTGGTCGGTGTACTTGACCTCCTTGACCAGGAAGGTCGACATCCCCCAGGTCAGCGCCAGCTCGTTGCGGGTCTGTGGGTCCGGGGTGAACGCCACGATCGGGATGGGCGAGCGATACCGGGCCATCCGGCGCGCCGAGCCTCCTGTCGTGGTGAAGGCGACGACCATGGAGGCGTCAACTGCCTCGGCCACCTGCGACGCGGCCCGGCACACGATGCCGGTCGTCGTCTTAGGCGTCCAGGTGTAGGCCGCCATCCGCGGTAGGCCGTGGTCTTCGGTCGAGGCCACGATGCGGGACATGATCTCGACCGTCTGCACGGGAAACTGGCCCACGCTGGTCTCGCCCGACAGCATGACCGCGTCAGCGCCGTCCAGCACCGCGTTGGCGACGTCGGACGCCTCCGCGCGCGTCGGGCGCGGTGAGGAGATCATCGACTCGAGCATCTGCGTCGCGACGATGACGGGTTTGGCGTTGCGGCGTGCCTTCTCGATGATGAGCTTCTGGACGATCGGCACGTCCTCCAGCGGCAGCTCCACGCCGAGGTCGCCGCGAGCGACCATGACGCCGTCGAAAGCGTCCATGATCTCGTCGAGGTTCTCCACGGCTTGCGGCTTCTCGATCTTGGCGATCACGGGCCGATCGATGCCCACGTCACGCATCACCGCACGCACGTCCTCGGCATCCTCGGCGGTGCGCACGAAGGACAACGCGATGAAGTCGGCGCCGGCTTGCAGGGCCCACCGCAGGTCGTCGACGTCCTTCTCGCTCAACGCCGGCACGCTCACGTTGACGCCGGGCAGGTTGATCCCCTTGTTGTTGCTGACGAAGCCGGGCACCTCGACCACGCCGGTCACGTCGGTGGCGGTGACCTCGGTGGCCCACAGCCGGACCCGGCCGTCGTCGATCAGGATCTCGTCACCGACGTTGACGTCGCCGGGCAGTCCCTTGAAGGTCGTCGAGCACCGACTCCCGTCGCCGGGGACGTCGTCGACCGTGATGGTGAACGAGTCACCTTTCTGCAGCTCGTGAGGCCCCTCGGCGAAACGTCCCAGACGGATCTTGGGTCCTTGCAGGTCGACGAGGACGGCGATCGCCTTTCCGGTCTCCTCGGCCGCCTCGCGGACCCGGCGCACGTTCTCGACGTGCTCGGACCGGTCACCATGGCTCATGTTGAGACGCGCGACGTCCATCCCGGCCTGAGCCAGTTCGAGGATGCGCCCCTCGGCAGCTGTCGATGGACCCAGGGTGCAGACGATCTTGGCTCTACGCACGCCTCCACCCTACGTCTGACCAGCAGTTACCCGCGAGTCCGGTACGACCCGACGACCGGGTCGAGCCGAGCCGTTCACCGTCGTGCCTTCACACCGCCAGCGGTCGAGCTGTCGGCGGGATGGGTGACGGCAGGTTGGTCGAACCGGACAGATACCGGTCCACCCCGGCCGCAGCCGAGCGCCCTTCGGCGATCGCCCACACGATCAGCGACTGTCCGCGTCCGGCGTCGCCGGCGACGAACACGCCGTCGACACTGCTCATGTAGCTCTGGTCGCGCGTGATGTTGCCGCGATCGTCGAGCTCGACACCGAGCTGCTGGACCAGCCCCTCGGGTTCGGGACCGACGAATCCCATGGCCAGGAGCACGAGCTGGGCCGGAATGACCTTCTCCGTGCCCGCCACCTCGGTGAACCGGCCGTTCTCAAGCTGCACCTCGACGATCCGCAGCCCGGTCACGTTGCCGTCGTCGTCGCCGACGAACTCCTGGGTGGACACCGAGTAGACGCGCTCGCCACCCTCTTCGTGGGCCGACGCGACGCGGTAGATCATCGGGTAGGTCGGCCACGGCTGGTTCTCCGGACGCTCGTCGCCGGGTTGCGGCATGATCTCCAGACTGGTGATCGACCTGGCGCCTTGCCGGATCGCGGTGCCGATGCAGTCCGCACCCGTGTCGCCGCCACCGATCACGACCACGTCCTTGCCCGTGGCCACGATCTGGTCGACGACCGGCTCGCCGAGCGCTGCCCGGTTCGCCTGGGGCAGGTAGTCCATCGCCTGATGGATCCCGTCGAGCTCACGCCCGGGCACGGGCAGATCGCGACGCACGGTCGATCCGATGGCCAGGACGACGGCATCGTACCGGTCGCGCAGCTGGGCTCCCGTGATGGTCTCGCCGACCCGCACACCGGTGCGGAACACGGTTCCCTCGCGGATCATCTGGTCGATGCGGCGGTCGACGTGGATCTTCTCCATCTTGAACTCCGGGATGCCGTACCGCAGCAGTCCTCCGGGCTTGTCGTCACGCTCGTAGACCGCGACGGTGTGGCCGGCACGCGTCAGCTGCTGGGCTGCGGCCAGACCCGCCGGGCCGGAACCGACGACGGCGACGGTGCGGCCCGTCAGCCACTCGGGCGCCTCGGGCTTGACCTGACGGTCCGCCCAGCCCTTGTCGATGATCGCGACCTCGACGTTCTTGATCGTGACCGGATCGCGGTTGATCCCCACGACGCAGGCGGTCTCGCACGGTGCCGGGCAGAGTCGACCGGTGAACTCGGGGAAGTTGTTGGTCGCGTGCAGCCGGTCCAACGCCTCGTCCCACTCCTCACGCCAGACCAGGTCGTTCCACTCGGGAATCAGATTCCCCAGGGGGCAGCCGTTGTGGCAGAACGGGATGCCGCAGTCCATGCAGCG
>DATMSF010000308.1:0-3862 GCA_035565535.1 Aeromicrobium sp. | reverse complement strand
CGAGGACCTGGAGGCGACCGTCATGGGACTGGCCGGCCGCATCGCCCAGATGCCCCGGTTCGGGTTGGCCCTGACCAAGAAGGCCGTCAACCAGGCCGAGGACCTGCAGGGCATGCGCGCCGGGATGGACTCGGTGTTCGGCCTGCACCACTTCGCTCACGCGCACAACGCCGAGACCTCCGACGACTCGCTCGGTGGCCTCGACGCCAAGTCGATGGCGGCACAGAACAAGAAGCAGGCCGGGGAGCCGGGGTGAACCTCGACCTGTCCCCCGAGCAGATCGCGTTCCGCGACGAGGCCCGGGCGTGGCTGGCGGCCCACGTGCCGACCGACCCGCTGCCCTCGATGGACACCGCCGACGGCTTCGCGGCCCACCAGGCGTGGGAGCGCACGTTGGCCGAGGCGCGGTGGTCGGTCGTCTCGTGGCCCGCGGAGTTCGGCGGCCGTGACGCGTCACTGATCGAGTGGGTCATCTTCGAGGAGGAGTACTACCGGGCGGGCGCCCCGGGGCGGGTGTCCCAGAACGGCATCTTCCTGCTGGCGCCCATCGTGTTCGACCACGGCACAACCGACCAGCAACGACGCTGGTTGCCGTCCATGGCGACCGGCGAGACCATCTGGGCCCAAGCCTGGTCCGAGCCCGAAGCCGGCTCCGACCTGGCCTCCTTGCGAGCCACCGCGACGCGCGTCGAGGGCGGCTGGCGTCTCAACGGTCAGAAGACGTGGTCGTCCCGGGCGGCGTTCGCGCACCGTGGATTCGGCCTGTTCCGATCGGACCCGAACGCCGAGCGCCACCACGGGCTGACCTACTTCTGCTTCGACCTGGCTGCCGAGAGAGTGACGGTCCGCCCGATCCCGCAGCTGGACGGCGAGCCCGGTTTCGCCGAGCTGTTCCTCGACGACGTGTTCGTCCCGGACGAGGACGTGCTGGGAGCACCGGGTGACGGCTGGCGAGTCGCGATGAGCACGGCCGGCAACGAGCGCGGCCTGTCCCTGCGCTCCCCCGGTCGGTTCTGCGCGGCAGCCGACCGGCTCGTCGACCTGTACCGGCAGGCGCCCGACCCCGCGCTGTCCCACGACGTGGTGGACGCGTGGTTGCGCGCCGAGGCCTATCGGCTCTACACCTGGAACACCGTCACGACGCTGGCCGGCGGCGGCGACGTCGGCGCCAACGGATCGGTCAACAAGGTGTGGTGGAGCGAGCTGGACGTCGCCTTGCACGAGACCGCCCTGGAGCTGCTCGGCCCGGTCGGTGAGTCCACGTCGCCCTGGAGCGATGGCTACCTGTTCTCGCTGTCGGGCCCGATCTACGCCGGCACCAACGAGATCCAGCGCAACATCATCGCCGAACGGATCCTGGGCCTGCCCCGCGAGCCGAAGGGAGCGGGCCGATGAAGTTCGAGCTGACCGCCGACCAGCGTGACTTCATGGCCTCGTTGGACCGAGCAATCACCGCAGCCGACCCCGTCGCGGCCAATCGCGCATGGGCCGAGGGCGTCACCGCTCCCGGACTCGCGCTGGCCGAGCAGATCGCCGCGCTGGGGGTGTCCGGGCTGATGATTCCCGAGCAGTCCGGCGGCGTCGGAGCAACTGCCGTCGAGATGGTGTGCGCCTTCGAGGTGCTGGGCCGCCATGCCGTCCCCGGGCCGTGGGTCGAGTCCGCGGCCTTCCTCGCCACCGCACTGACCGACGAACGACTGTCATCCGTCGCAGACGGCTCTCTGGCCACCGTCGCCGCATCGAGCCCGTGGGCCGTCGATGCCGATGTCGCCGATGCCGTCTACGTCGTGCGTGGCGACACGCTGCACACCGCAACGGTGGGCAGCGCGGTCTCCTCGGTCGACTCCAGCCGCCGACTCTTCACCGTCGAGCCCGACACCACGGTCGGCTCTGCTGACCTGAACCACGCCCACGACATCGCGGCGCTGGCTGCGGCTGCCGAGCTGCTGGGCGCCGGTGAGCGCGTGTTAGCCGACGCTGTCGAGTACGTCAAGCAACGCACGCAGTTCGGTCCACCGATCGGCTCCTACCAGGCCATCAAGCACCAGCTCGCGAACGTGCGCATCGCACTGGACTTCGCGCGGCCCTTGGTCCATGGCGCGGCGGTCGACCCCACACCGCGCGCGATCTCCGCGGCCAAGGTCCAAGCCGGTGACGCCGCCGATCTGGCGGCTCGCGTGGGTCTGCAGGTGCACGGCGCCATCGGCTACACGGCCGAGTACGACCTGAGCCGCCACATCCTGCGCATCCGGGCGCTGAACCACGCGTGGGGTACCCGATCCGCCCATCGCGCGCGCCTGCTGGACCTGCTGACGGCGGCGAGCTGAGATGACCGACCTCGTCCCCACCTCGGAGCAGCGCCAGCTCGGCGCTGCGGTTCGCGATCTGCTGGTTCGGCGCGCCGACAGCGCCGCGGTGCGCTCCGCCATGGCTTCGGACGACGGCTTCGATCGCGCCCTGTGGTCGACCATGTGCGACCAGATCGGCGTCCCGGCACTCGCCGTGCCGGAAGCGTTCGGCGGAGCCGGCTTCACCCTGGCCGAGACCTGGGTGGTACTCGAGCAGCTCGGCAGGTCCTTGGCTCCTGCCCCGTTGCTCGCCTCGATCGTCTCCGCAGCAGCACTGGAATCGGTCGGCGGGGTCGAGCTGTGCAGCCAGGTGGCCGCCGGCACCGTCACGGCGATCGCGACGGGTGCCCGCTGGAACGGCACGGTGCTCATCGGATCCTTGGGCCCGGTGCTGTGGGGCACGCAGGCCGACGTCTTGCTGGTCGCAGCCGAGCACGCCGCCGGCATCGGTCTGTTTCACGTCGACCCGACGTCGGTTGGTGTCGCGCGTACCGCACTCACGCCGCTGGACCCCACCACACCGTTCGCCCGCATCGACCTGGTCGACGTGACCGCTCAATCGCTGACGCTCGACGCCACCACCGCGCTCGCTGCGGCGCATCGGACCGGCAGCCTCGCGACCACCGCCCTCCAGGTCGGCTGTGCACAGTACGGACTCGACATGACGGTCGCCTATGCCAAGGAGCGCGAACAGTTCGGACGACCCATCGGCTCGTTCCAGGCGCTCAAGCATCGGCTGGCCGACCTGTTCGTCCAGGTGCAGATGGCGCGATCCGGCTCGTGGGCCGCGGTGCAGGCGCACGTCCACGCGGCGCCGAACGCCGACCGACTGGCCGCGGCTGCCGCGTCGTACTGCGCCGACGCCGCAGCAGCCGTTGCCGCAGAGACCGTGCAGCTGCACGGCGGTATCGCGATCACGTGGGAGCACGACGCCCACCTAGTCCTCAAGCGTGCGCACGTGCTGCGGGAGCTGTTCGATGCTCCGCACCGTCACCGCGAAAGGCTGGTGTGACGTGTCCGTTCCTGATGTCTTCGCACCGGCGCAGCTCGGTCCCGTCACGTTGCGGAACCGCGTCATCAAGGCCGCGACGTTCGAGGGGCGCACCCCGGACGGCCTGGTCACCGACGACCTGATCGAGTACCACCTGGCACCGGCGCGTGGGGGCGTCGGGTTGACGACCGTGGCCTACCTGGCCGTGGCGCCGGAGGGCCGGACCCACAAGGAGAGCCTGGTCGTCAGCTCGACGACGGCGCCCGGGCTGGCTCGGCTCGCTGAAGCGGTGCACCGGACGGGGGCCAAGGTCGCAGGTCAGCTGGGGCATGCCGGTCCCGTCGCGAACGGCCGCTCGAACGGCGTCCACGCCCTCGCGGCATCACGCATGCCGTCACCGTTGAGCATGCAGATGATCAAGAAGGCCCGCGCCGCCGACATCGCCCGCATCACCGACGACTACGTGCGCGCTGCGCGGATCCTGACCGACGCCGGTTTCGACGTCCTCGAGATCCACCTGGCG
>DATMSF010000307.1:0-1817 GCA_035565535.1 Aeromicrobium sp. | reverse complement strand
AACGACGGTGTCTCCATCGCCAAGGAGATCGAGCTCGAGGACCCGTACGAGAAGATCGGTGCCGAGCTCGTCAAGGAAGTTGCCAAGAAGACCGACGACGTCGCAGGTGACGGCACCACGACGGCCACCGTGCTAGCTCAGGCCCTGGTCCGCGAGGGCCTGCGCAACGTTGCCGCCGGTGCGAACCCGATGGGCCTGAAGAAGGGCATCGAGACCGCTGTCGAGGCCATCAGCAGCCAGCTGCTGGGCATGGCCAAGGACGTCGAGACCAAGGAGCAGATCGCTTCGACCGCATCGATCTCGGCCGCTGACACCACGGTCGGCGAGATCATCGCCGAGGCGATGGACAAGGTCGGCAAGGAAGGCGTCATCACGGTCGAGGAGTCGAACACGTTCGGCCTCGAGCTGGAGCTGACCGAGGGCATGCGCTTCGACAAGGGCCACCTGTCGGGCTACTTCGTCACCGATCCGGCCTCCATGGAGACCGTGCTCGAGGACCCGTACATCCTGATCGTCAACAGCAAGATCAGCACGGTCAAGGACATGGTCCCGGTGCTGGAGAAGGTCATGCAGACCGGCAAGCCGTTGGTCATCATCGCCGAGGACGTCGAGGGCGAGGCGCTGGCCACCCTGATCGTCAACAAGCTCAAGGGCACGTTCAAGTCCGTCGCCATCAAGGCTCCGGGCTTCGGTGACCGTCGCAAGGCCATGCTCGCCGACATCGCCATCTTGACCGGTGGCGAGGTCATCAGCGAAGAGGTCGGTCTCAAGCTCGAGAACGCCGACCTGTCGCTGCTGGGCACCGCGCGCAAGGTCGTCACGACCAAGGACGAGACCACCATCGTCGAGGGCGGTGGCTCGGCCGACCAGATCGCCGGTCGTGTCAATCAGATCAAGGCCGAGATCGAGAACAGCGACTCCTACTACGACCGCGAGAAGCTGCAGGAGCGCCTGGCCAAGCTGGCCGGCGGTGTTGCGGTGATCAAGGTCGGCGCGGCCACCGAGGTCGAGCTGAAGGAGCGCAAGCACCGCATCGAGGACGCCGTTCGCAACGCGAAGGCGGCCGTCGAGGAGGGCATCGTCGCCGGCGGCGGCGTGGCTCTGGTGCAGGCCACCAAGGCCGCGTTCGAGAAGCTGTCGCTGGAGGGCGACGAGGCCACCGGTGCGGCCATCGTCCAGGCGGCCGCCTCGGCTCCGCTGAAGCAGATCGCCATCAACGCCGGCCTCGAGGGCGGCGTCGTGGCGGAGAAGGTCGCCGGTCTGGAAGCCGGCCGCGGCCTGAACGCTGCCACGGGCGAGTACGTCGACATGATCGCCGAGGGCATCATCGACCCCGCCAAGGTGACGCGCTCGGCGCTGCAGAACGCGGCCAGCATCGCGGCCCTGTTCCTGACCACCGAGGCCGTCGTCGCCGACAAGCCGGAGCCAGCACCGGCCGGTGCGCCGGACATGGGTGGCATGGGTGACATGGGCGGCATGGGCTTCTGAGTCCACCCCCGAGGAACGGGCCCCGAGCAGACGCTCGGGGCCCGTTCTCGTACTCTCGGGCGATGACGTCGTGGCATGATCTGACCGGACACGTGGCAGTTGTCACCGGAGGCAACGCCGGCATCGGCCTGGGGTTCGCGCGAGGGCTGGCGCGTGACGGAGCGACGGTGGTCGTCTGGGGCACCAACGCCGAACGCAATGCGTCAGCTGCCGCCGAGCTGGGTGTCAGCGCCATGACCGTGGACGTCTCCGACGCCGACCAGGTGCGGGCAGCCATGGACCAGGTCGTCGACCAGCACGGCCGACTCGACTCC
Organism: Aeromicrobium sp.; assembly: GCA_035565535.1. Classification (GTDB taxonomy): domain Bacteria; phylum Actinomycetota; class Actinomycetes; order Propionibacteriales; family Nocardioidaceae; genus Aeromicrobium. The sequence goes on along the minus strand of DATMSF010000307.1, from coordinate 15 downwards.
TGCTTCGCCAACGCC
>DATMSF010000306.1:0-1522 GCA_035565535.1 Aeromicrobium sp. | reverse complement strand
TCGCCGGCACGATCTCCACTGGCGGGTTTCTGCAGGTGCGTGCCACCGGTATCGGTGCCGACAACACGCTCGCGCGGATCATCCACCGGGTGGAGGAGGCCCAGGATGCGAAGGCGCCGACCCAGACCTTCATGGAGAAGTTCTCCGCGTGGTACACCCCGGGCATCATCGTGTTCGCGCTGGTCACCGGCCTGGTCACCCAGGACGTGGTGCTGGCGTTGACGTTGCTGGTCATCGGTTGCCCCGGCGCCCTGGTCATCTCGATCCCCGTCGCTGTCGTCGCCGGCATCGGTCGCGGCGCCAGGGACGGAATCTTGATCAAGGGCGGCGAGTACCTGGAGACCAGCGCGAAGATCAGTGCGGTCGCGCTGGACAAGACCGGCACCCTGACCGAGGGCAAGCCGTACCTGACGGACGTCAGCGTCCTGGACCCGAGCCTGGATCGCGGCCAGGTCCTGCGATGGGCGGCGCGCGCCGAGGCCGGCTCCGAGCACCCGCTCGCCCGTCCCATCATCGACGCCGCTCGCGCCGAAGGGCTGCGGATCGAGGGTGTGCCGACCAGCACCGAACCGGTACCGGGCAAGGGCATCGTGGCAGTGCTGGACGGCCATCGCGTCGCGGTGGGCAACCTGCCGCTCGTGGCTGCTGAGGGAGTCACCGACGACGGTGCAGCTGCGCGGGAGGTCGACCGGCTGGCCGGCCTGGGCCGCACGCCCATGGTGGTCATGCTCGATCGACGTGTGATCGGTGTCATCGCGGTCGCCGACCGGATCCGTGAGGACGCCTCAGCGATGGTCGACAACTTGCACGCCAACGGTGTGGAGAAGGTGGTCATGCTCACCGGTGACACCCAGCGGGTCGCCGAGGCGGTCGCGAGCGCGGTCGGCCTCGACGAGGTCCGCGCGCACATGCTGCCCGAGGACAAGTTGGCCGTCGTCCAGCAGATTCAGGCCGACGGCCACACCGTGGCAATGGTCGGCGACGGCGTCAACGACGCGCCGGCCCTGGCCACCGCCGATATCGGCGTCGCGATGGGCGCGGCCGGCACCGGAGTCGCGATCGAGACGGCGGACATCGCCCTGATGAAGGACGACCTGCTCAAGTTGCCGCAGGCGATCGGCCTGGCGCGCAGAACGATCCGGGTCATGAAGCAGAACATCGCGATCGCTTTGGTCACCGTCGTCACGCTGCTGGCCGGCGTGTTCGCCGGCGGTGTCACGATGGCGGTCGGCATGCTGGTGCATGAGGCGTCGGTGTTGCTGGTGATCGTCAACGCGATGCGGTTGCTGCGTCGGCGTGAGGGCTCTCAGGTGGACGAGCCGCAGGTCGAGGCGGCCGAGGTCGAGCAGCCGGTCTGACCGTGTCCATCACCTCCCGACGGGAGCCGGGCCAGGTCCAGAGCGCACTGGAGCCGCCTGTCGGAATCGAACCGACGACCTTTTCATTACGAGTGAAATGCTCTACCGACTGAGCTAAGGCGGCGAAGGTTCAGCGAGGATCGCCCGCCGAACCAGGAAGAGTC
>DATMSF010000305.1:0-5080 GCA_035565535.1 Aeromicrobium sp. | reverse complement strand
ACGGCGATGAGTCGGCCCGTTCGTCACCGGACTACATCCGGCGCGCTGTCGAAGCGAGCCTGCGACGACTCGGGGTCGATCACATCGACCTGTACCAGTGGCACACACCCGACCGCGTCACCCCGATCGCCGACACGGTCGGAGCGATGACCCAGCTGGTCGACGCCGGGCTGGTGCGGTCGATCGGCGTCTCGAACCTGACGGGAGCAGAGCTCGTGGGGGTCCTCGACGAGGCCGCGTCGTGGCGCTTCGCGACGCCCGTCACGGTGCAGAACGAGTACTCGCTGTACAACCGCAGCGCCGAGACCGATCTGGTTCCGGTCTGCGAGGAACGTGGTGTCGGGCTGCTGCCCTACTTCCCCCTCGCAGCCGGTCTGCTGAGCGGCTCCTACCGCGCGGGCGAGGCTGCGGCCCCGGGTTCGCGACTCGCGAAGTTTCCCAGCAGGCTGGACAAGGCCGACTGGGCGCTGATCGAGACGCTGCGGTCCCGGGCGGCCGACCTCGGCATCACGCTGCCCGACCTGGCGATCGGCTATCTGGCCTCCCAGCCGTCGGTCGCGTCCGTCGTCGTCGGCGCCTCGACCCCCGAGCAGGTGCGCGCCAACGCGCGCGCCGCCCGGACGACGTTGCCGCAGGCCGAGCTGGCGGCACTCGCGGCGCTGCCACACGTCGACTCGGGCCACACCACCTTCGCGACCCGGAAGGTGGCCCGATCGTGACCAGCTTCCAGATCAAGCGCGCCTACGAGGAGCCGGCCGCCGACGACGGCTGGCGGGTGCTGGTGGATCGATTGTGGCCACGCGGTCTGAAGAAGGAGGCCGCCGAGCTCGACGCATGGCTCAAGGACGTCGCGCCGACTCCCGATCTTCGGACGTGGTGGGATCACGATCCGGAGCGGATGGAGGAGTTCGCCGCCCGCTATCGCGCGGAGCTGGACGACAATCCCGCACTCGACCAGCTGCGCCGGATGGGCCAGGTGCACGACACCGTGACGTTGCTGTACGCAGCACGGGACACCCACGTCAATCACGCCCGCGTGTTGGTCGAGGTCCTGCGGGCCCCTAGGGTGGCGGCATGGCAGACCCCACGCTGAACGTCGCGGTCCTGATCGATGCCGACAACGCGCAGTCGTCGAAGATCGAGGCGATCCTGCAGCGGGTCGCCACGTTCGGCAAGGCGAACGTGCGCAAGGCCTACGGCAACTGGAGCAAGAGCGAGCTGCAGGGCTGGACCAAGATGCTGCACGAGTTCGCGATCGCTCCGGTCCAGCAGTTCGACCTGACCAAGGGCAAGAACGCCTCAGACATCGCGATGGTCATCGACGCGATGGACCTGTTGCACTCGGGCAACGTGGACGGCTTCGCGATCGTGTCCAGCGATGCCGACTTCACGCCGCTGGTGATGCGGCTGCGCCAGTCCGGCGCCGAGGTGATCGGTTTCGGTCAGGCCAAGGCGCCCGAGCCCTACCGCAATGCGTGCTCACGGTTCTTCGAGGTCGAGGCGCTCGTCGGTGAGGACACCGGCGAGGGTGACTCACCCGGTGGCGGCCAACCCAAGCGGCGCAGCGGATCGCAGCTGAAGCAGAACACCAGGTTGATGAACCTGATGCGCTCCGCGATCGACGAGGCCGCCGACGACGACGGGTGGGCATCGCTGTCTCAGGTCAGCAACTTGATCCGGAACCAGTCCTCGTTCGAGCCCCGCAACTTCGGTTATGCGAAGTTCAGCGACCTGGTCAAGGCGATCGACCTGTTCGAGGTCGCCGCGGACAACAAGCGAGTTCGTCGGGTGCCCAGCCGTACCAAGCAGTAGCATGCAGTCTCGACGTTCGCCGATCGCTAGGGGAAGAGCTGATGACCGCACCGGGCAAGGGCGCCGCCGGCGGCGCTGTGGACGACTCCGGCACGTGGGTCGCCTCTGCTGAGTCCAGGGCCAAGGCCAAGAAGCTGCGCATCATCGCCGTCGCCCTGTGGGGCCTGGGCATCGCGATCGAGTTCGGCGCGATCTTCGGACTGCTGCTCAACGACGCGATCTTGACCACGACGACCGAGGTCGACGAGCGCGGCGCGGTGGTCGCGACGAACGGATTCCCGACCTGGGCGTTCATCCTGCTGATCGTGCTGCTGGTCCTCGACGGCATCGTCGTGGTGATCGGTTCGATGCTGTGGAAGAAGGCGAACCGGTACGACCCGGCGTCGAAGTCGCAGCCGGTCAAGTTCTTCGTGCAGAACCAGCTGGGCGCGTTCATCCCGATCCTGGCGTTCCTGCCGATCATCGTCCTGATCTTGCTGAACAAGGACATGGACAAGACCCAGAAGGGTGTCGCCGGTGCCGTGGGAGTCGTGGTCGCGCTGGCGGCCGTGGTCCTGGGAATCGACTTCGACCCCGCTTCGGTCGAGGAGTACACCGCGGACAAGCAGGCCGTCATCCAGCTGCTGGGTGAGGACAAGGTGTACTGGGCCGAAGGCGGCGAGGTGTACCACGTGTGCGGGGCCGTGCCGGATCTGTCCAAGAGCCAGATCACCTCGGGCACGACCGCCGACGCCGTCGCGGACGGCAAGCCGCGACTGACGCTGAAGCTGGAGTCGGAGCTGAACGCCTGCAACCGCGCGGTGCCGAACAACATCGACGAGATCGTCGAGGCGATCCGCGCCGTCCGGTCCGGCGAGACCGCCGAGCAGATCCTGCCGACGCCGGACTGGACCGGCGTCGAGAACGCCCCGTCAGGTGGCGCGCTCGACACGTTGAAGGACGCGTTGGAGGACGTCGCCTGACCCGCGTCGCGCCCCAGGAGGAGGCCGCATGAGCACCCGTTGGATGGATTCACCGGTCGGCGGCCTCCGGCTGCACGTCTCGGCCGGACTGCTGACGGCCATCGACTTCGGGGCGCGCGTGCACGGCCGACGGGTGGACGACCCCGTGCTCGACCTGGTCGAGCGCCAGCTGGGCGAGTACTTCGCGGGGGAGCGCACCGAGTTCGACGTCCCGCTCGCCAACGACGGCACCGAGTTCCAGCAGAAGGTGTGGGCACAGGTGCGCCGCATCCCCTACGGCCAGACGGCCACCTACGGCCAGATCGCCGCTCGGCTGGGCTATGACAACGCCGTCGCGCGGGCCGTGGGGGTGGCCAACGGTGCCAACCCGATCCCGATCATCGTGCCGTGTCATCGCGTGATCGGTGCCGACGGGACGCTGACCGGGTACTCCGGCGGGATCGAGCGCAAGACGGCACTGCTCCAGCTGGAGCAGCCCGGGTTGTTCTAGGAGCTGCGGCGCAGCGACTGCGAGAGGCGTTCTGCTGCTGCAGCGACGGCGGGGGCGTGCATGCGGCCGGGCTGGCGAGTCAGGCGCTCGAGCGGGCCCGAGACCGAGACCGCGGCGACGACCTTGCCTGAGGGGGAGCGGACCGGAGCGGAGACCGATCCGACGCCTTGCTCGCGCTCGGCGACGCTCTGGGCCCACCCGCGGCGACGGACCGCCGAGAGCTCGGCGGCCGAGAACTCGGACTTGAGCAGGCCCTTGTTCATCCGCTCGGGGTCCTCCCACGCCAGCAGCACCTGGGCGGCCGAACCGGCGGACATCGTCAGCTGGCTGCCGACCGGGATCGAGTCGCGCAGACCGGTGGGCCGATCGGCGGCGGCGACGCACACCCGGAAGTCGCCCTGACGACGGAACAGCTGGGCCGATTCACCGGTGATGTCGCGCAGGCGCGCCAGGACGGGTCCGGCAGCGGCGAGAAGTCGGTCCTCGCCGGCGGCAGCGGCGAGCTCACCGAGTCGGGGACCCAGGATGAACCGCCCTTGCATGTCGCGCGCGACCAGCCGATGATGCTCCAAGGCGACCGCGAGACGGTGGGCCGTCGGGCGAGCCAGTCCGGTGGCGGTGACCAGGCCGGCCAGCGTGGCCGGTCCCGGTTCCAGGGCGGCCAGCACCAGAGCCGCTTTGTCGAGGACGCCGACTCCGCTAGAGTTGTCCATGTCTTGATATTGCCGTATCGAATGGTGAGACGCAACCCCAGTTAGGAGCAGTCATGGGCAGGACCCTTGCCGAGAAGGTGTGGGACGACCACGTCGTCCGCAGTCACGCGGGAGAGCCGGATCTTCTCTTCATCGACCTCCACCTGATCCACGAGGTCACCAGCCCGCAGGCCTTCGACGGCCTGCGCATGGCCGGCCGTCGCGTGCGCCGCCCGGATCTGACGCTGGCGACCGAGGACCACAACATTCCCACGACCGATTTGGACAAGCCGATCGCCGATCTGGTCTCACGCACGCAGGTCGAGACCTTGCGCCGCAATGCCGAGGAGTTCGGTGTCCGACTGCACCCCATGGGCGACATCGACCAGGGCATCGTGCACGTCGTCGGTCCGCAGCTGGGGCTGACGCAGCCGGGCATGACGATCGTGTGCGGCGACTCCCACACCGCCACGCACGGCGCCTTCGGGTCGATCGCGTTCGGCATCGGCACCTCCGAGGTCGAGCACGTGCTGGCCACGCAGACGCTGTCGCAGGCCAAGCCCAAGATGATGGCCGTCGAGGTCACCGGTGAGCTGCCCGTCGGCTCGACCGCGAAGGACCTGATCCTGGCACTGATCGCGCAGGAGACCACCGGCGGCGGCCAGGGCTACATCGTGGAGTACCGCGGCGAGGCGATCCGCAAGCTGTCGATGGAAGCGCGCATGACGATCTGCAACATGTCGATCGAGTGGGGCGCCAAGGCCGGACTGATCGCGCCGGACCAGACCACGTACGACTACCTGAAGGATCGGCCCCACGCGCCGAAGGGTGCCGACTGGGACGCCGCCGTCGCCTACTGGGACACCCTGGTCTCCGACGACGACGCCGTGTTCGACAAGGTCGTGACGATCGACGCCTCGAAGGTCACGCCGTTCGTCACGTGGGGGACCAACCCCGGGCAGGGTGTGCCGCTGTCCGCGTCGGTGCCGGACCCCGCGTCCTTCGACGACCCGATCGAGCGCGAGGCGGCCGAGAAGGCGCTGGCCTACATGGGGCTGACGGCCGGCACGCCGATGCGCGACATCAAGGTCGACACCGTCTTCGTCGGCTCCTGCACCAACGGC
>DATMSF010000304.1:0-8406 GCA_035565535.1 Aeromicrobium sp. | reverse complement strand
ATCGTTCAACTGCTGCTGATTTGCCCGCCACCCGCCCTTCATCCGTACCCGGTCGAGTCACGACCGACGTGCTCCTCATCGGGGCCGGGGTCATGAGTGCGACGCTCGGTTCCTTGCTCAAGGCGTTGGAGCCGGACTGGTCGATCACGGTCGTCGAACGCCTGGCCGCCCCGGCGCTGGAGAGCAGCGGACCGTGGAACAACGCCGGTACGGGCCACTCGGCGCTGTGCGAGCTGAACTACACGCCACAGCTGCCCAACGGCGACGTCGACGTCTCCAAGGCGATCGTCGTCAACGAGCAGTTCCAGCTGTCGCGCCAGTTCTGGGCCCACGCCGTCAACCAGGGCTGGCTGACGAATCCGTCGTCGTTCATCAACCCGGTCCCGCACGTCAGCTTCGTTCGCGGCGCATCGAATGTCGACTACCTGCAGAAGCGTTACGACGCGTTGGCGTCGCACCCGCTGTTCGACGGCATCGAGATGGTGCGTGACCGGGACGAGTTCGCACGCCGGCTGCCGCTGATGGCAGAGGGGCGCGACGACGGCGAGCCCGTCGCGGTCAGCTGGACCGACCACGGCACCGACGTCGACTTCGGCGCACTGACCGAGCAGTTCCTCGACGGGTTGCGGCGCGGCGGTGCCGACATCCGGTACGACCACCACGTCAAGTCGCTCAAGCGCGACACCGACGGCACGTGGCGGGCTGTCGTGAAGAATCGCGCCGAGGGCGGCACGGTCAACATCTCGGCGCGGTTCGTCTTCGTCGGCGCTGGCGGCGGGGCACTCCACCTGCTGCAGAAGTCCGGTATCGAGCAGGTCAAGGGATTCGCCGGATTCCCGGTCAGCGGACAGTTCATCCGTTGTCTCGACCAGGGCGTCGCGGACAAGCACCACGCCAAGGTCTACGGCATGGCGGCGGTCGGCGCACCCCCCATGTCGGTGCCGCACCTCGACACGCGAGTGATCGATGGTCAGCGCTCGCTGCTGTTCGGTCCGTACGCGGGTTGGACGCCGAAGTTCTTGAAGAACGGCTCGTTCCTGGACCTTCCCACCTCGGTCCGCCCGGACAACATCGTCCCGATGGCGGCGATCGGCGTGACGTCCTGGTCGCTGATCAAGTACCTCGTGCTCGAGCTGGCCAAGTCCCGCGGCCGCAAGGTCGAGGACCTGCGGGCCTTCGCCCCACTCGCACAGGACGACGACTGGGAGCTGATCACCGCCGGGCAGCGCGTCCAGGTGGTGCGCAAGAAGGGCCGTGGCGGCGCGCTGGAGTTCGGCACCACCGTCGTCAGCTCCGCCGACGGATCGATCGCGGGCCTGCTTGGCGCCTCACCAGGCGCCTCGACCGCGGTCGCCGCGATGCTCGACGTGCTGGAACGATGCTTCCCGCACCGGATCGAGGGGTGGAAGCCGCAGCTGAAGGAGCTGGTGCCGTCGTACGGCATCAGCCTGTCGGAGAACCCGTCGCTGTACCAGGACCTGCGCACCTGGACCGATCGATCGCTGGGACTGGTCCCGACCACCGCCTGACGCCCAACCTCGCGACGATCGGCCAGCGCGACCGGTCGCCAGGGCGAAGCCCGTGAGCGAAGCGAGGCGCCGAAACCCTTCGATGCCCGGCGAGCAGGACTGGTCGCCAGGGCGGAGCCCGTGAGCGAAGCGAGGCGACGAAACTTTCGCGACCCACCCCACCCGCGGGCCCGGGGTAGGGCGCCCGTGACCGTGCGGGCGCCTCGGGGCTCGTTCCTCGCCCCTCACGGTCGCTGCGCTCCCTGGCGACCGAGATAGTGGCGTCGCTGCACTCCCAGGCGAACCAGACTGGTCGCCAGGGCGGAGCCCGTGAGCGAAGCGAGGCGACGAAACCCACTTCACGCCACAAGGTCTATGGGATCGGCCCCTTGGCGTCGAGTCCGAAGCAGAGGCGAAAGCTTGGGGCTACCGCTATGACGACGCGAATCCACGAGAAGCAATGCAGGACGACCGCTTCAGGCCGCCGTCTGGGAGTCTTGTCCCTCCTGGGGCCGGGCTGCGACGTCAGCCGCTGGTCGGGGTGGTCCGGAAGGAGGGTGCGGGTGCGTCTACGTCCCACCACGAGCCACCGTCATCCTCCCAGTGGCCAGCAGGATCGACGTCCGGATGCTTGGTGACGAGCTCCAGCACCTCGGACGCCGGGTGCGTGTTGCCGGGCGTCGCGGCGGCGAGAAGGGCCTCGGCTCCCTGGTCGTCGGTGAACCCTGGGGGCACGACGAGCACGTGCAGCACGGTGCGGTCGGAGGTCTTCAGCTCGATGACGTGGGTGTCGTCGCGTGGGAAGGAGCCGACCTTGACGTAGCCGGTGGCGACGGGGATGCGCCGGGGAGCCGGGTCCCAGTCCGGTGGCGAGAACAGGGCCCTCACGACGCGGCCGCATTCGGCGGGGAAGTGGTCGACGAGATCGGCCAGTTCGATCGCGAGGTCGCGGCTCTGAGGCCACCAGGCCCCGTCCAGCTGATCGACCCCCATCGTCCGGCCCATGCGCAGACGCAACGGTCGGCGGTGGGGAGCACCGGTAAGAGATGTGGTGACGGGTGTGGATGTGCTGGGCGTCGTCATGACGGCCACCTCTCGACCGGTCCGGGTGTCCGGTTGGAGGCCTGGGGGCGACCGGTTACTCTCGACGCTACCTCGTAGACCTGACGGCCCTGGTCAGCCGGCAGGAGCGTGGTGCCAGACGGTCCGGATCCGCAGCACCTCGGAGGTGTGCAGACGCACCAGCACGACTGCGCGGCCTCCAGGCAGAATACCGACCTTGACCCGACCGTGCCGGCTGAAGACCTCGGTCGCTACGACACTCCAGTCACCGGGTGCGTAGGCCAGCGGGTCGATCCGCCCACGGCAGGCGGGGAACTCGTCGATCAGGTGCGCTCCCTCTCGGGTCAGGTCGTGCCCGTAGGGGAGTCAGATCCCGTCGGCGAGCGCGAGGCGCCGCAGGTCGCTCAACTGGAGTCGCAGCAGGCCGAGAGCGTCGGAATGCCTGTGCGGATAGTGGGGCTTCGGAGCACCCATAGACGCCGCCTCTCTTGCGTCCGCCACCACACCGGCTGTGTCCGCGGGCTGTCCCGTAGTCCACCGCACGCCGGGCGAGATGACCTCGACCCCAGCAGCGACAGGTCACCAACTCTCTGATGATGTCCGCGCTCGGGACCATCACGGCGTCCGCCAGGCGAGCCGATCTTGACCCACTCGTCTCGACCCGGCTCCTTCTAGGCGGGCAGGCTAGTGTGGGAGGAAGGACTGCGAGTCCACGGGCCGATGAGCGTGAGGATCACGACGATGAAGCCCGTGACAGCAGCGAACCGAGGCGGTCGTGAGATGCACTCACCCAGCACGACCTCATTGATCTCTTTCGTGTGGTCTCCGGGCGAGACTCTGCCGGCCGGCACAGGCGGCTCGGAGAACTATACGGTCGGTCAGGTTCGCGAACTCAACCGGCGTGGAGTCGATGCGCAGGTCGTCACAGTCGGCCTAGGCAGCGCGGACGGTCGTGACGGCTTCCCCGGCATCCCCTTCCTCGCACTGGCGAGGGCCGCCGATGTTGGCCGGCTCGACGGGACCGTCGTCTTCGTCTCGGAGTTCCCGCACGTAGCGACTGTCAACCCCCCTTTCCAAATGCTGCATGTGCCGCCGCCGAGCCTTCGAGGCCCACGGGAGGAGATGCGCTCGCAGACCCGTGACCGCACCCCGATCGCAACGAGCCGGTTCGCCGCAGCCCTCTGGGCGAGGTTCCTCGATGTCGATATCGAGACGATCGCGGTGGTCTACCCGTTCGCCGAGACAGCATTCGGCACGCACCCGCGAGCTGGCCGGCGTACAGCACGCGTACGCGTGCTGTACGCCGGCCGCCTGAGCCCCGAGAAGGGGATCTACACGCTCCTGTCCACGCTGCACCACGAGCTGATCACCGAGCTCGCCGACGACGGCATCGACCTCACGTTCACGGTGACCACAGCAGGGGCGGAGAAGCCGCAGGGGCGCATCATTCACCGCATGCTGGCGACCCACTCCGGGATCAGCCTGGTCACAGCGGCCCTCTCCCCGACCGCGATGGCGGCGCTCATGACCGACCACGACATCGTGGTCATGCCGTCGAACAGCCAGTACTGGCATGAGACGTTCGGCATCGTCTCGATCGAGGCACAGCACGCGGGCTGCCGTGTCGTCGCCTCCGACGACGGCGGACTGCCCGAGACCGACTGCGGCGCTATCACCTTCATACGACCCGACGACGCTGCAGCACTCGCCGAAGGCATCCGCCAGGCGATCGAACTCGGCCCCGTCCCGCCGGGACAGCGCGACCGCGCGACAGCCCGATTCACCATCGAACAGTCCGTCGACCAGCTGCTGGTCGTCCTCGACCGGCCCCACCAGCCGACCCCCGCCGAGATCATCGAGGAGCTCGAAACCCTCGGCAGACTGCCATCCCTCATGCCGCCACCATCCATCCGACCTAGGAGCACCGCATGACCGACAAGTCACCACGACAGCAGCTGTCCAAGAAGTCCAGCAAGTCGTTGAAGCAGAAGCGCGCCGACAAACGCGCCGACGCGACCAACGCCCCGCAGGAGACCCCGCACCGAAAACGACTGAAGGGATGAACGAGATGCCCTCCGCATCGGCAGCTGTTCGCCCCCCGCCCGCGGAACTCCACACGAGCCGATACACCGACCTCGCCTCGGCCATTCGCCAATCGGGACTGCTGGAGCGCCGCTACAGCTTCTACTGGGCCCAGATAACGACGGCAGTGGTCGCCTTCACAGCGATCTGGGTCGTCTTCTTCCTTCTGGGCGACTCCTGGCTCCAGCTCCTGCTGGCCGCTGCACTGGGAGTCGTCGTGACCCAGTTCGGCTTCCTCGGCCACGACGCGGCGCACCGACAGATCTTCCGGTCCCCCTCCTGGAACGCCTGGAGCGCTCGCATCCTGGCCGGCGCCTTCGCCGGCCTCAGCTACACGTGGTGGCGAACCAAGCACAACAAGCACCACCAAGCACCCAACCAGGAAGGCGTCGACCCCGACATCGGCCCCGGGGCGATCGCATTCACGCCCGACATCGTCGCCAGCCGCACCGGCCTCGCCGGCTGGTTCGCCCGCCATCAGGGATGGCTCTTCTTCCCGCTGCTCACCTTGGAAGGAGTCAACCTGCACGTGCAGAGCGTCAAGGCAGGACTGGACCGAACAAGCTCGGCTCCCTGGCGACGCCTCGAACTGGTCCTGGTCCTCGCCCGGCTGGCCACCTACGTCGCGGTCCTCGTCGCCTTCTTGCCGCTCGGGATCGCTGCCGCGTTCCTGGCGATCCAACTGGCCGTGTTCGGTGTCTGTCTCGGGGCGGCCTTCGCGCCCGCGCATAAGGGCATGCCGATCGTGCCGGCGACGATGAAGCTGGACTTCCTGCGCCGCCAGGTCATGGTCTCCCGGAACATCCGCGGCAACCCCGTCACCGACTTCCTCATGGGCGGCCTGAACTACCAGATCGAGCACCACCTCTTCCCGAGCATGCCGCGATGCAACCTGAAGAAGGCACGATCATTGGTTCGGTCCCACTGTGAGCGCACAGGAATCGACTACATGGAGGTCGGCCTCTTCCACTCCTACGGCATCGTCGTCGACTACCTCAATCACGTCGGCCTGCGTGCACGTGACCCCTTCGACTGCCCCCTGGCCGCCCAACTACGCGGCTGAACGACCGTCTTTGCGCAGACCTGCCACCGGCCCAGTCCGATCTATGGTGATCTCGTGGACCTGCCAGTGATGCCGCCCATCCGCCCGATGCTGGCGAAGACCACCACCTTGGACAACGCACTCGCAATGCTCCCTTACGTACAACTAGAACCCAAGTGGGACGGGTTCCGCTGCCTGGTGTTCCGCGACGGCGACGACGTGCTGCTGGGGAGCCGTTCGACCAAGGAGCTGACGCGGTACTTTCCCGAGCTGGTCGCCGCGGTCAAGCGCGAGCTGCCCGACCAGATCGTGCTCGACGGTGAGATCCTGGTCGCCCGGGACGGGCGCCTGGAGTTCGACCTGCTGTCGCAACGGATTCATCCGGCCCAGTCACGCATCGACCTGCTCGCCGAGACGATGCCGGCGTTCTTCGTCGCGTTCGACCTGCTCGCCATCGGTTCGGAGTCCCTCGTCGACTCCGCGTTCGGCGTCCGCCGGGCACGGCTCGAGACGGCGCTGGCCGACGTGTCGCCGCCGATCCACGTGACGCGCACGACCGACGACCACGCCGTCGCCTCGGACTGGTTCACGACGTTCGAGGGTGCCGGTCTGGACGGCATCGTCGCCAAGCCGCTCGCCAGGCCGTATGCACCCAATGGGCGCGTGATGCTGAAGGTCAAGCACGCCCGCACCGCTGACGTCGTGGTGGCCGGATACCGCCTGCACAAGACCTCGACACCCGACCGCCCGCTGCTGGGGTCGATGTTGCTGGGGCTGTACGCCGACGACGGTCGCCTGCAGCACGTCGGCGTGTGCGCGTCGTTCACCGAGGCTCGTCGGGCAGAGCTGCACGACCAGCTGTCGGCCATGCGGATCGAGCTCGACGCCCATCCTTGGGGGGACTGGATGGACGAGCAGGCGCAGGCGACCGGGCGACTGCCCGGCGGGCAGAGCCGATGGACCGGCACGAAGGACCTGTCGTGGTTCCCGATCGATCCCAGCCTCGTCGCGGAGGTGGGCTATGAGCACATGGAAGGAACCCGGTTCCGACACACCGCTCAGTTCAAGCGCTGGCGCGACGACCGCACACCCGAGTCGTGCACGTAAGAACAACTCGAGGAGGTCGCGTCGTACGACCTGTCGCAGGTCATCGGATCCTGACGTCGACGATCGACGACTCAGTCGGCCGGTGCTGCGCTCCAGGCCTTGTCCATCAACGGAATGACCTCGACCTCGCGGGCCCGCCGAATCGCCGGCTTGTCCAGCTCGCGGGTGACGTACTTGGCGACGAATCGCCGCAGCTCGTCGTCGACGCCGGCGATCCGGCGCAACCACTCGGCCCGGCGCCCGTCGGCCTTGACCTGGACGGAGACCTCGGAGTTGTGGGGCGGCTGGGCCTCGATGTAGATCCGCACGCCGTCGACGGCCCGACCGATCAACCGGATCGGCACCTCGAGCTGGGCGTCGAACCGTTCGGTCTCCAGCTTCAGGTCCACCTCGAACGTCAGATCGACCGGGACCGTCAGGTCGTACGTGACGGGAAATCCCTCGTGGCGGTGCAAGATGGCATCACCGATCTGCCCGCGGGCGGTCACCTTCGCGATCCGGCCCGGGCCCACGCCCATCGGCCCGAAGTTGATCGGCTGGCCGGCCAGGTCGGACACCGCGCCGCGGATCCGATCGTCACTGATGGCGGCGGCGAAGAACTGTTCGCCCCATTCTCCGTACGAGATCTGCCTGGCCTGGCTGATCGGCAGCGGGGAGAGCTCGGCGTCGCCCTCGTCCCACAAACCGTCGGGGTCGTCGGCGGCGTCGTGCTGGAAGTGCCCGTGATCACGCATCCGCACATTCTTACCTGAAAGTGGGTTGCTGCGCACCTGTTTGCGCAGGTCAGGCGCGGTCGGGGCGGCGGTTGCCCGCCTCGTCCCAGTGCTCGGCGACCTTCTTGCTCGGCTGCACCCGCGGTGGCTCTCCCGGCATCTTGGGGTAGTCCGGGGGATAGGGCATCTCGCCGAGGCCACGCTCGACGTCGGCCTCCCACAAGGCGAGGAACGGTTCGAGCGAGTGGGCGACGTCGTCGATCTGTTCCATCGCGTCGCCCCGCTCGGCCAACAGCGCGGGCACCGAATGCACCGTGAACTGTCGTGGGTCGTCGAGGGCTGCCAGCTCGTCCCACGTCAGCGGCATCGAGACGGGGGCACCGGGCTTCGGCCGGATGCTGTACGCGCTGGCGATCGTGCGGTCCCGGGCGTTCTGGTTGAAGTCGACGAAGATGTTGTCGCCGCGCTCCTCCTTCCACCAGGCGGTCGTCACGCCATCGGTGCGGCGTTCGAGCTCTCGTCCGAACGCCATCGCGGCGTGCCGCACGTCGGTGATCGTCCAGCGGCGCTCGATCCGCACGTACACGTGGACGCCACGGTTGCCGCTGGTCTTGGCGAACCCTCGTACGCCGAGGTCGTCCAGCAGCTCACGTGCCGTCCCGGCGACCCGCACCGCGTCCGCGAACGTCGTGGCACCGTGCGGATCGAGGTCGATGCGCAGCTCGTCGGGGCGGTCGTTGTCGTCCCGGCGGGTCGCCCACGGGTGAAAGGTGACAGCACCCATGTGTGCGGCCCAGACCACCGACGCGATCTCGGTGATGCACAGCTCCTCGGCTCGTCGTCCGGAAGGGAACGTCACGGTCGCCGACTCGACGAAGTCGGGAGCACCGCG
>DATMSF010000303.1:0-7869 GCA_035565535.1 Aeromicrobium sp. | reverse complement strand
CGACGACCTGGGCTGGCACTGGTTGTACGGGCAGGTCGACGGCCTGGAGCACCACGTCCAGGAAGCGAGCGGGTCGTTCGGTGCGGCGCTGGGCTGGCTGACCAACACCGCCTGTTCGGCCGTCTTCGGCCTGATCTGGGGCGCCCTCGTCGTCGCCGTCCTCCACCTCGTCCCCCGCAAGAAGCACTGATCCCTACCGGGAGTCGAGGGCGAGGCGGAGGGGGGTGGTCAGGTCGCCCTTGTCACCGACGACGATCCGCTCCAGACCGAGCCAGGAGGCCAGCAGGTCGAGCTCGGCGGACAGCTCGGTGGCGGTGTGGTCGGGGGCGTGGGGCTCGGACCAGGCGCCGTGGACCACGAGTCGTGAAGCGGCGCGGTCGGCCTTCAGGTCGACCCGCGCGACGAGGCGATCACCGAGCAGGAACGGCAGGACGTAGTAGCCGTAGCGGCGCCTGGCCTGCGGGACGTAGATCTCGATCCGGTACTCGAAGTCGAACAACTGTCGGGTCCGGGTGCGCTCGAACACCAACGGATCGAACGGACTGAGCAACGCGCGAGCCGACACCGATCGCGGCACCACGGCCTCGCGGTGCACGAACGCCGGGCGGTTCCACCCACGGATCACGACGGGCTCGAGCAGCCCCTCGGCGACGAGCTCGTCGATCGCTACCTTCGTCGGCGCCAGCTCGAGGCGGAAGTAGTCACGCAGGCACTGCGCGGTCCCGATGCCGAGGGCCGACGCGGCGTGGGCGACCAGCACTCGATGCGCTGCGGCGGACTCCAACGGTTCCAGGTCCCTGACCGCGGGCGGCAGCACCCGCTCGGGCGCGTCGTACTGACGCTCGAACTGTGAGGTCCGGCGCGCTGCCATCACATCACCGGCGTAGAACAAGAACTCCAGGGCCGACTTCGCCTCCGACCAGTTCCACCCCCAGTTGTCGCGACTGCGTGCGATGTCGTGCTCGAGACGCGCCTCCAGCTGCCGCGAGGTCAGCGGCCCGTGGTCGAGCACCTCCTGCAGCACCGCTGCCACCAGCTCGGGACGCTCGCGAGCGATCCGGCGGGGACCACCCCACGCCCGCGTGTGCGCCTCCGCCCGCCGGAAGCCGAACGCAGGCCACAACCGGACGTCCAGCATCGCTGCCTCGTGGGCCCAGTACTCCACCACCCGCCGCGGCGCGCGGCCGGCAGCGCGATGCAGCAGCGCGGTGTCGTAGGGGCCCAGGCGGGAGAACAGCGGCATGTAGTGCGCGCGAGTCAGCACGTTGACCGAGTCAATCTGCAGGAAACCCAGCCGACCGATCACCCGGTTGAGGTGGGCTGCCGTCGGCTCCCCCGACGGACGGGCGCGCGTGAAGCCTTGTGCTGCCAACGCGATGCGTCGTGCCTGGAGCGGCGTGACGGACCGCCCCGACTCCGTCACGGGAGGTCGTCGACGAGCTTGCTGCGGACCGCGTACATGGCTGCCTCCATGCGCGACTTCATCTGCAGCTTCTCGAGGATGTTCCGGATGTGGTTCTTGACGGTGTTCTCGCTGATGAACAGGTCGTCGGCGATCTCACGGTTCGTCATTCCGCGGGCCACCAGCCGCAGCACGCCCAGCTCGCGCGGCGTCAGGTTGCTGACCGGAGCCGGCCCCTTCGACATGTTGACGAACTCGTCGAGCAGCTTGGTCGCCATCGTCGGGTTGATCAACGACTGACCGTTGGCGACCAAGCGCACGGCCTCGGCGACCTGGTCGTAGGTGGAACCGTCCTTGAGCAGATAGCCGGAGGCACCGCTGCGAATCGACTCGTACAGATCGGACTCGTCGTCGCTCGCGGTCAACATGATGATGCCCGTGGTCGGTGAGACCGCCTTGATCGCGGCGCACACGTCGACCCCGCTTCGCCCCGGCATCCGCACGTCGAGCAGCACGATGTCGAACGGCGTCTCGGCTACCAGCTCCAGCGCCTTGTCGCCGTCGTCGCACTCCTCGACCTCGAGGTCGCCGTCGGCGCTGAGCACCATCTTGACCCCGCGGCGGAACAGCTCCTGGTCATCGACCAGGAGGACGCGGATGCTGCCGGACGAAGATGACACATTTTGCATCATGCCAGACCAGCAGCGGTTCGCCCGGCTATCTGCTCGCGATGTGTCACTCCGAGACGTCGAGATGGATGACTCCGTAGTCGTAGCCCTTCCGCAGGTAGACGACGCTCGGACGCATCGAGTCCTTCTCGACGAACAGGTAGAAGTCGTGCCCGACCAGCTCCATCTCGTACAACGCCTGGTCCAGCGTCATGGGCTTGGCCTGGTGCGTCTTCTCGCGCACCACCAACGGACCGTCACCGTCGGCCTCGATGGGAGACGGCGGGGCGGTGTCCTCGGCAACGGCTGTGGACCCGAGCAGTCCGTCCGGGACATCGGCCGTCGCGCTGGCCAACGACGTCGGCGTGCGCATCCCCCGCGAGATGCGCCGACGATCGGTGCTCCTGCGCAGTCTGGACTCCAGCTTGTCGATGGCGGCGTCGAGCGCCGAGTGCTGATCGGTCGAGGAGGCCTCGGCGCGCACGACCGGTCCGGCCGACCGCAAGGTCATCTCCACCCGAGCGGCCTTCTCGTGTTGACGCGGGTTCTTCTCGTGCGTCACCTCCACGTCGACGCGATGGATCCGCTCGCGGGCGTCGAACTTGTCGATGCGTTGCAACTTCTCGAGCACGTGCTGACGGAATCGATCCGAGATCTCGCTGTTCCGGCCCTTGACGACAACTTCCATAACCACTCCCTGAGGTCGTAGCCCGCGTCGCGCGCACGGTGTGCGGTCGTAGCTCGCTTCGCGCGCTGTGCTCATGCCATGTCAGTGACGGTAGCCCGACAACTGCAGTTCCACCAGGGATCGACTCAACTGCGCCGAACACCGCAGGTCACGGCGTCGCCGCGATCGCCGCCATGCCGTGCACGACGTGCCCGCGGGCTCGCAGCGCGCGCACCGCTTCAGCGGCCGTGGCGCCGGTCGTCACGACGTCGTCGACCACGATCACCTCCCCCCGGCCCGGCAGGTGGGCAGCGGCGACGAAGGCACCGGCCAGGTTCTGGGCGCGCTCGCGAGCACCCAACGACTTCTGCGTCACGGTGCGGGCAGAACGTGACAAGCCGCCGACGACCGTGGCGTCGACCCCTGCCTCGTCGCGCAACAGTGTCGCGGCCGCGCTCGCGACCTCGGCGACCAGATCGGCACCGCGTCGCAGTCTGGCGCCCCTGGTCGTCGGCACCGTCACGAGCCGAACCACGGAACCGGGTTCGCAGGTGACGATCGCGGCAGCCAGGTGGTGGCCCAGGAATGCCGTGAGGTGAGCGCTGCTGGCGCCCTGGCCGTCGGCCTTCCACCGGGCGATGATCCGGCGGAGCACACCCTCGTAGTGCTGTCCCGCCACGACTCGTGCTCCGACGGTGACACGGGTACCGACGGTCACCGGCAGCGGGCGCGTCGCGTCACAGCAGGACCGGCACACCGAGGTCGCGGCGGCGCAGCAGCCGGGGCACTCCGCACCCAGGAGCAGGTCTGCCGCTGCGAGCCAGGAGTCCATGTGGCCACGGTGCGCTGCGAGCCCAGCCCGAGCAAGCCCCGTTCACCCGCCTGTGGACGACCCTCAGGGACCGAAGTCGACGCTGTGGACGGCCTCGTCGCTGTCGACGAAACGCCAGGTGCCGGTCGACTCCTTGAACCACAGCTGGTCCTCCGCCGTCGTCAGGTAACCGGCCCCGTCCCGGCTGGAGCTCACCGCGAGACGGGTCAGCTCGATCCCCGGCAGCACGGCGCGATCGACGGTCTCACCGGCCGCACCGTCGACGAGCAGCGATCCGATCCGTCCGCTCGCGGTCAGGAACGAGAGCTGCATGCCCGAGGACCACACCGGCGACCGGCCGCGAACCGCGGTGTTGGGCTGTGCTGGTCTCGTCAGCGCGGTGACGACGTCCTTGTCGGAGCGAACCACCGCCCCGACCCGAATCGTCGCGTCCTGGCCCGAACCGACGCCGACCAGGTACCGGACACCGTCCGGGGCGATGTCGAATGCCGTCAGTGGCAGGTTCGCCAAGCCTGCAGCGTCGAGCGTGGTGACCTCGTCGCCGTCGACGACCCGGACGCGCGGCCGGCCGTCGTCGTCGTCGACGAGCCAGAACTGACCATCGGCGTCGACGACCGGTGTCAGGAACCGCGAACCGGGCACCTCCACGATCGGCGAACCATCCAGCTCGGCCACCGTGACGGTCGACCGCGCCTCGTTGAGCAGGGCCACGGCGCGCTTGCTGACCGCGACGGACCGCGCCCCCTTGACGTCGGTGCCCCACGGCCCGTCCAGCGGCGTCACGAGCTGTCCGTCGAGCAGCACGACGCCGTCGCCACGGAGCCCGAAGGCCGACGTCAGCGAACCCGAGCTCTGGTACCGCTCCCCGGTCGTGGCGGCGCTGAGCACGTCGGGTTCGGTCAGGGGCTGAGCGTCGACCGAGAGGCGGAACCCGCTCAGGGACGGAACCTGGCGCAACGTCCACGCGACCTGGACGGCGAGCCGATCGATGTCGATGTCGTCGCGGTCGACTCCCGTGAAGCCGACGTCGGCGTCACCGTCGACAAGTGGCACCGTCGGGCGCAGGCGGTCGGCCGGTGGCAGGAAGGTCTGCAGGTGGTCGTCCGCCGGCCCCTGCGCCAGGCTCGCCACGAGGGCGGCTGCGAGTCGATCGTCGACCGGCAGGTGGACGGGAACCGACGTCAACCGCTTCCCGGTGCGGTCGAAGAAGTAGACCGAGAACGTGCGGTAGTAGTCGTCGAAGAACTTCGACGTCACCATCAACCCGTCCCGCGGGTCGGTGATGCGCCACTGGCCGTCGACCTGTTCGAGGTGGAACGTCAGGCTGCGGTCCCCTCGCCCGACGGTGTACCGACCGGCCGGTCCCAGTCGCGCGTGCTCGTCGAAGGTCACGGTGACCGCACCCGGTGGGGTCGACTGCTGGCGCTCGGCAGGGCTGCCGGCGCCTTGGGGGAAGCGCGGCAGCTCATAGACGGTCAATCCGGCTTGCGGCCGCCAGCGTTCGGCGGCGTCCGGCGTCAGGAACGCCATCGCCGTCCGGGTCGACATCGGATAGGCCAGCATCGCATCGAGGTAGCCGCGCACTATGTCGGTCGGCGAGGCTCCGTCGACCGGAAGGGCGGGCGAGTAGCGCACCGTGCTCTGTCCGGGCCGGCTGTCGTCGACGACCTCGGTCACGGGGCCGGTGTGCGGGATCGCTGCACATCCGCACAGCGTCAGCACGGCCACCACCAGACCGCAGACGCGGCGCGCGCTCATCGGGCCAGCTCCGATGTCAGGGCCGGTTCGACGGTCTGGCCGAGGACACGCGGAATCGTCAGGATCAGCTCGGTGCCACGGCCCGGACGGCCCCACGCGTGGAGGGTGCCGCCGTGCAGCGCTGCGTCCTCGCGCGCGATGGACAGGCCGAGGCCGGTTCCGCCTTGCGCGCGGGCCGGGTCGGCACGCCAGAACCGATCGAACATCCTCAGATTCTCGTCCCCGGCCAGGCCGACACCGAAATCTCGCACGGACAACGAGACGGCCTCGTCGGTGTGCCCGACCGTCACCACGACACGATCCGATCCGCTGTACTTCGCGGCGTTGGCCAACAGGTTGCGTACGATCCGGTCGATGCGCCGCGGATCGGCGGTGACCACGACCGGGCGGGATGCTCCACGGACCTGCACCGTGATTCCTGCGTGCTTGAGCAGTGCGTCGTCGACGCACCCGCGGGCCACTGCGGCCAGATCGACCTCGGCCGGCTCCAGTCGTGCAGCGCCGGCGTCGAAGCGGCTGAGGTCGAGCAGGTCCGACAGCAGGGCCTCGAACCGGTCCAGCTCTCCTTGCAGCAGCTCGGCCGAACGCGCGGTCTGCGCATCGAATCGGTCGCGCGCTGCGAACAGCACGTCGCCGGCCATCCGGACCGTGGTCAGTGGCGTCCGCAGCTCGTGGGACACGTCCGAGACGAATCGCTGCTGCAGGCGCGACAGGTTCTCGAGCCGGCCGATGTGCCGCTGCAGCCCGGCGGCCATCTGGTTGAACGACGTGCTGAGTCGGGCGATGTCGTCCTCCCCCGAGACCGGCATCCGCTGGTCGAGGTTGCCCGAGGCGAAGCGTTCGGCGACGCGCCGGGCCATCCGCACCGGATCGAGGACCTGCCGCGACACCAGCCAGGCGACGCCACCGACCATCAGCACCATCGCCAGGCCGCCCAGCAACAGCGCATTGCGCATCAGCGCGAGCGTCTGCTGCTGCTCGCGCATCGAGTACAGGTAGTACATGGCGTACGTGTCACCACTGCGCGGGGCCTGCAGCTGGCGGCCCACCACGACGACCGGCCAGATGTCGTCGGACGCGTCGTCGGCCGCGTCGGCGTACTGCCAGTAGACGCTGCCGCTGGAGCGGACGGACTTCTCGATCGCTGCCGGGATGGCGTCGACGCTGCCGGCCGAGGATGATCGCACCGGTGCCGCGCTGCCGTCGGTGGTCAACGGCCCTTGGAGCACCAGCTCGTACGTGCGGCCCGTCGCCACGTCGCCGGTGAGGGCGTCGATCATCTGCGACAGCACGACCGACTGCGGTCCCGCCTCGGTCTCGACGGCCGAGTCGAGCCGGTCCTGGGCCAGCTCGAAGCCCGAGCGCGCCTCGGCCACCGCGAAGTCGCGCCGGTTCTCGGCCAGGCTCGATGCCACGTCACGCAGCAGGGCCCACCCGGTCATCCCGATCGCCAGCGTGCTGAGCACCAGGGTGCTCACCACGACGCGAGTCTGCAGGGAGCGCCGCCACAACCTGGTGAGGCGGCGCATCACTCATCGGCTTCGACAGCAGAAGCGGCAGGATCGATCGCCTGGTACCCGACTCCGCGGACCGTGCGGATGATCTGCGGGTTGTCGGCCTCGTCCTCGATCTTGGAGCGGAGCCGGGTCATGTGCACGTTGACCAGCTTGGTGTCGCCCGGATGGTGATAGCCCCACACCCGCTCGAGCAGGACCTCGCGCGTAAAGACCTGCGCCGGGTCGCTGATCAGGCAGGCCAGCAGGTCGAACTCCAGCGGCGTCAGCTCCAACGGCTGCCCGGCCCTGGTGACGGTGTGGGCGGCCGGGTCGAGCGTGATGTCGCCGAACTCGATGGGCTCGGCGATGGCGTCCGTGCGTCGCAACCGCGCCCGGATCCGCGCCACGAGCTCGGAGTTCTTGAACGGCTTGGTGACGTAGTCGTCGGCGCCGGCTTCCAGTCCTGCGACGACGTCCGGGGTGTCGGCCTTGGCCGTCATCATGATGATCGGCACGGCGGACCGCTCCCGGATCCGTCGACAGACCGTCATCCCGTCCAGTCCGGGCAGCATCAGGTCCAGCAGCACCAGATCGGGCTTGAACGACGCGAAGGCGTCCATGACTCGATCGCCCGACCGGCAGACCTCGGTGGTGAGGCCTTCACCGGCCAGGACGATGCTGAGCATCTCCGCGAGGGATCCGTCGTCGTCGACGACCAGGATCCGGTCGCGCTTGGTGCGTCGATAGCTCATGCTGCAGTCTGCACGACCCGCAGGTCAGTAGCGATAGTGCTCCGACTTGTAGGGACCCGCCACGTCGACACCGAGGTAGGCGGCCTGCTCCTTGGTCAGCTCGGTCAGCTCGACTCCTAGTGCGTCGAGGTGCAGGCGGGCGACTTCCTCGTCGAGGTGCTTGGGCAGCACGTGCACCCCGAGCTCGTACTGGTCGGCCTTGCTGAACAGCTCGATCTGGGCCAGCACCTGGTTGGTGAACGAGTTCGACATGACGAACGACGGGTGGCCGGTCGCGTTGCCGAGGTTCAGCAG
>DATMSF010000302.1:0-9494 GCA_035565535.1 Aeromicrobium sp. | reverse complement strand
GCGGCATAGGTGACGGTGTCGCCGGGCTTCTTGCCCAAGATCGCAGCACCCAGCGGTGACGTGGGCGAGTAGACGTCGATCTCGACGCTGGAGTCCATCGACAACAGCTCGCGCGAACCCAGCAGGAAGCGTTCGGTCTCGGTGTCACCGGCGAAGCGGATCGTGACGACCATGCCGGCCTCCACCAGGCCGTCGTCGGCCGGCTTCTCGCCGACCTCGGCCCGACGAAGCATGTCGGTCAGCTGATCGATACGGGCCTTGATCTTGCCCTGCTCCTCGCGGGCGGCGTGATACCCACCGTTCTCCTTGAGGTCTCCCTCGTCGCGAGCGGCTGCGATCTTGGCGGTGATGTCCTCCATCACCGGGCCCTTGAGGTTCGCGAGCTCGGCGGTCAGACGGTCGTAGGCCTCCTGGGTGACCCAGATCGTGCTCTCCGTGACGTCGGTCATGGCCGATTCTCCTCCTCTGACGTAAGGCACCCCGGGTTCGACCCGGGGTGAAACTGCAAGTCTACCAGTCAGTCGGCAACTTCACAGGTCCGCAGAACCCCGGTCACGGCTCGGCGCTCAGTGACGACGTCGATCTCGATGCGACGTTCACCCTGACCTGCGGGAACGTCGACGGTCTTCTCGCCGACGATCGAGTGGTCGTGGGCTTGGGCGTAGACCGTGCACTGGGCGTCGACGGGGTCGGAGGTCGCCACCTCCAGGGTGATCGTGACCAGGTGGTCGGACTTGACGTCGTAGGCCCAGACCTGGGCTGAGACGGGCTTGTCCTGGAAGCCGACCCACGCGGCGAACGCGATGCCGATGCCGATGCCGATCAACGCGATGAGCGGCCAGAACCAACGGGGCCGCTCGCGGCGGCCGTACCGGTCGGCGAGGTGGGGAGGCTGGGTCACCGTCCCAGTGTCTCAGGGTGCGAGGATGGACCGGACCGAAGGGAGTCCCGGTGGCTGATCTGCGCCTGATGCACGTGCACGCGCATCCTGACGACGAGTCGAGCAAGGGTGCCGCCTCGACGGCCAAGTACGTCGCCGAGGGGGTCGACGTGCACGTCGTGACGTGTACCGGCGGTGAGCGCGGCAGCATCCTGAATCCGCAGTTCGAGCACCCAGGCATCATCGACAATCCCGAGCTGATCTCCCAGATCCGACGCGAGGAGATGAACCGCGCGCGCGAGATCCTCGGCGTCACGCAGGACTGGCTGGGCTTCGTCGACTCCGGGTGGCCCGAGGGTGATCCGAAGCCACCGCTTCCCGACGGATGCTTCGGTCTGGTGCCCACCGAGGAGGCCGCCGTGCCCCTGGTGCGACTGATCCGGTCGTTCAAGCCGCAGGTGCTGACGACGTACGACGAGAACGGCGGCTACCCGCACCCGGACCACATCAAGTGCCACGAGATCAGCGTGTTCGCGTTCGACAAGGCCGCCGATCCGACCTGGCACCCCGAGTTGGGTGAGCCGTGGCAGGTGTCCAAGCTGTACTACCACCTGGGTTGGAGCTGGGAACGGTTGACGGCCATCAGCGAGGCGATGGAGCGACACGGCCTGGAGAACCCGTACGCCGAGCGGTTCAAGAACTGGGAGCGCAAGCCCGAGGACGAGGCGCGGCTGACCACGCGCGTGGAGTGTGCCGACTACTTCCACGTCCGCGATGCCGCGCTGTTGGCCCATGCCACGCAGATCGACCCGAACGGCTGGTTCTTCGCGGTACCCAACGAGGTGCAGGCCGAGGCCTGGCCGACCGAGGACTACCAGCTCGTCACGTCGCACGTGGACACCTCGATTCCCGAGACGGACCTGTTCGCCGGACTGCGCTGACGCGCCGGATCGACGTTCGGGCCAACAGCAGCGGGCCGATCCAGGGCGACGGCCGACCGTCGACGGAGCGCTGACTATCCTGGACGCATGCAGGAGCTTGCACTGTGGTTCGTGACGGCCGAAGTTCCCCTCACCCGGGACAACGTTCGGGCTGGCTGGCTGGCGCTCGGCATCGTCGCCGCGATGGGTGTCGTGGTGTTCCTGCTGGTGCGTTCGCTCATCAAGCACACCAAGCGCGCGAACGAGCCGTGGGAGTCAGACTCCCGCGAGGGCGAGTAGCGACTCGCCGGTGAGGCGGTTGGTGGTCCACTCGTCCATCGGCACCGCTCCGAGCGATCGGTAGAACGCGATGCTGGGCGCGTTCCAGTCCAGGACCGTCCACTCCAGTCGGCGGTAGCCGCGCTCGACGCACACGCGGGCCAGCTCGGCCAGCAGCGCCTTGCCGTGCCCGCCGCCGCGGGACGAGGGTTCGACGAACAGGTCCTCCAACCAGATGCCGTGGGCGCCGGTCCAGGTCGAGAACGTGACGAACCAGATCGCCATCCCGACCACGCGGTCGTCCTGCTCGGCGACGTGGGCGAACACCTGCGGGTGGTCACCGAAGAACACCTCGTGCAGTCCGTCGGTGGTCGCCTCGACGGCGTCGGGCTCGCGCTCGTACTCGGCCAGCGCTCGGATCAGCTCCAACAGGCGGGGGACGTCCTCAGGGGTGGCTGGGCGGATGGTGCGACTCGTCACTCAGCCACGGTAGTCGCCCCGATAGTCTCTGCTGGTGAGCGACCCGTTGCCCGTCCTGACCGACCGTCGAGGCCGATTGGGTGTCGTGACGCTCAACCGGCCCGGAGCCATCAACGCGCTGACCATCGACATGGTCCACATCGTGACCGCGGCACTCGAGGAGTGGCGGGACGACCCGACGATCGAGGGCGTCGCCATCACGGGTGCAGGTGAGCGCGGGTTGTGCGCCGGCGGTGACATCGTGGTGTTCCACGACGACGCCGTGAACGGCACCGACCACTCGGTGAGGTTCTGGCGTGACGAGTACCGATTGAACGCTCTGGTGGCCGACTACCCGAAGCCGTACCTGGCGTTGATGGACGGCATCGTCCTCGGCGGTGGCATCGGTGTCTCAGCGCACGCGGAGTACCGCGTGGTCACCGAACGCAGCCGTGTGGGCATGCCCGAGGTCGGCATCGGCCTGATTCCCGACGTCGGCGGCACCTGGCTGCTGTCGCGCGCCCCCGGCGAGCTCGGCACGTACGCCGCATTGACCGGCAAGCAGCTCGGCGCCGGCGACGCGGTCGCGCTCGGACTGGCCGACGTGTTCGTGCCCAGCGAGCGCTTGGACGACTTGCTGGACCGTGCCACCGAGGTGGGTGTCCATGCCGCCGTCGCCCAGCTCGTCGAACCGGCACCCGCGTCTCAGCTCGCGGCCCGCCGGTCACAGATCGATGAGCAGTTCGGTCACGACGACGTCCGGGACATCTTGGCCGCGGTCGACGACGACCTGCGTGCGGTGATCGCTGCCAAGTCGCCCACGTCGCTGGTGCTGACCCTCCGTGCTCTGCGCACTGCCCGCACGCTGAACAGCCTTGAGGAAGCCCTGGAGATGGAGTTCAGGCTGGTCACTCGCCTGTTGCGCAGCCATGACCTGCGCGAAGGCATCCGCGCTCAGGTGATCGACAAGGATCGCAATCCGCAGTGGTCACCGAGCAGCGTCGACGACGTCGACCCCGGTGAGATCGATCGGTTCTTCGCGCCGCTGGACCTTGATGGCTAGCGCGAGACACCCGACCGCCAGCACCGCGGACGCAATCGTCAGGGCGATGAACGGATCGTGGGCTTGACCGGCCGTCACGGAGTTGGCTCCCTCGTTGGCCATCGAGACGACGGTGCCGACCGCCAGCACCGCCAGGTGCAGAAATAGTGACAAAGCCATGCCGAACACGAAACCGCTCGGCTTGTGTCTGACCATCGCCAAGTTGACCAACCCGAGCAGCACACCCCACAGGACAGCGAAGAAGCCGAATTGAGCCAGGAAGAACACGTGGTCCTCAGCGGTGATGTCGTCGTCGAACCCGTAGGCGATCACGAACACGAACACCGACGTGAACGACGTGACGAACAGCAGCAGCGCAAAGTCGACGGCCCACACGGCGGGCCACTTCGTGTCGGACGACATGCATCCATCCTGGCAGTTCCTGTGGGGCCCGTGGATACCCGCCGGCGATCGCCCGAAAGGTGTTTCGACGATGCTGGGCGTCGACCCCATCGCCCATGACCTAGTCCGTCCTACTACCGGCACTGCGTCAGAGACTGGTGCCCGTCGCGGAAGTCCCTGAGATCCTTGAGCATCTGGCGAGCCTCGCGCCTGCCCACTGGTTCGGAGTCGCGGGTGCGCAGCGAGCTCACGAGGTCGGGGCCCGGGACGAACTCGATGCCTTCGGCCCGCGCGCCGGGCGGGAGATCGCGGCGCGCCGGGCCCCATAGGTAGGCAACCGGCGTGACCGTGATGGCGGCTGCAGGGGCTCGCCGGCGGGCGTTCCAACGCTAGTATTTCGGGTGTTCCTACGCTATCAATTCGGGAGATCACGGGTCAGGGACGTCGCGGAACGGCAGGGCCGAAGATCGTGGCTTCGCTGTATGCCCCATCGCCTCACATGCACCCGCCACTGGTGTGTGCTGCCGCCGAGCGTGAGGGTGCGTTGTCGTGACGTGGTCATCGGCGGCTCCACCCAGAGTGGGCGCGAACGCGTTACCGCACGGCGCCTTCCCGCCGCTCGTGCCTCGCGGCTGGCGACCGGTGGTCGGTCGTGCGCAACCACCTCACTGGTGGGGCCATAGGGTTGCGATATGGCCAACCGTCTCGCTTCGGCGACGAGTCCGTATCTGCTGCAGCACGCGGACAATCCGGTCGACTGGTGGGAGTGGGGGCCGGAGGCGCTTGCCGAGGCGCAGCGGCTGGATCGTCCGATCCTGCTCAGCGTCGGGTATGCGTCGTGCCACTGGTGCCACGTGATGGCGCACGAGTCGTTCGAGGATCCCGCGACGGCGCAGTACATGAACGACCATTACGTCAACATCAAGGTCGATCGCGAGGAGCGCCCCGACGTCGATGCCGTCTACATGCGAGCGACACAGGCCATGACCGGTCACGGCGGGTGGCCGATGACCTGCGTGCTCACGCCGTCCGGCGAGCCGTTCTTCGCCGGGACGTACTTCCCGCCCGAGCCGCGGCAGGGGTCGCCGGCGTTCACCCAGGTGCTGCAGGCATTGGCCGATGCGTGGGAGAACCGGCGCGACGAGGTCGAGAGCGTGGGGCGGGACGTGCTCGAGCACCTGGCCGCCAAGGTCGACGTCAGCGGCAGCGGTCTTGGCGCGTCGGAGCTGGCGGCGGCGGTCGCGGGACTGCGACGATCGTTCGACGCCGAGGCCGGGGGATTCGGGGCGAGCCCGAAGTTCCCGCCGTCGATGGTGCTGGAGATGCTGCTGCGGCACGCCGACCGCACCGGTGATGGCCTCGACATGGTTGAGGTGACGTGCGAGGCGATGGCTCGTGGCGGCATGTATGACCAGCTCGGCGGCGGTTTCGCCCGTTACGCGGTGGACCGCACGTGGCAGGTGCCGCACTTCGAGAAGATGCTCTACGACAACGCGCTGCTGCTGCGGGTGTACCTGCACTGGTGGCGACAGACCGGGAACCCGCTCGGGGAACGGATCGCGCGGGAGACGGCGGCATTCCTGCTCGCCGAGCTGAGGACTGCTGAGGGCGGGTTCGCCTCCGGCCTGGACGCCGACAGCGACGGACACGAGGGCACGTTCTACGTGTGGGGTCCGGCCCAGCTGGACGCCGCGCTGGGCGCCGACGATGCAGCGTGGGTCGCGCAGCTGTGCAGCGTGACCAGGACGGGCACGTTCGAACGAGGGCTGTCGACGCTTCAGCTCAGCGCTGACCCGGACGACCCTGAACGGTGGCAGCGGTTGAAGGAGCGCCTGCTCGACATCCGGTCGCGCCGCACCCGGCCCGATCGCGACGACAAGGTCGTGGCGTCATGGAACGGGTTGGCGATATCGGCGCTGTGCGAGGCCGGAGTGCTGCTGCAGGAGCCCGACCTGATCGCCGCCGCTGTCACGGCTGCGGAGCTGTTGGTGTCCGTGCACGGCACGGACGGCGCCGAATTCTCACGCACGTCCCGCGACGGAGTCGCCGGTGCCAATCGCGCGGTGCTGGACGATCACGGAGCCGTGGCCGAGGCGTTCCTGAACGTCCTCGGGGTCACCGGTGACGCCGTGTGGTTGGAGCGCGCACGCACGCTGCTCGATCGCGCGCTGGCGCATTTCACTGCCGACGACGGCGGGTTCTACGACACCGCGGACGACGCGGAGAACCTGATCGTGCGGCCACGAGACGATGCCGACAACGCCTATCCGTCCGGCGCATCGGCCCTGGTGCACGCCCTGATCGCCTTCAGTGCCGTCACCGGAGAGCACGCGTATCGTGCTGCGGCCGAGCGGGCCATCGCCGCGACGTCGCGGTTGGCCGTGGAGGCACCACGCTTCGCGGGCTGGACGCTGGCTGCCGCCGAGGCGATGTTGGCCGGCCCGAAGGAAGTTGCCGTGGTCGGTCAGATCGGTGGCGAGATGCATCGAGCCGCGCTGCGGCTGACCTCCCCGGGTGCGGTCGTCGTCGCCGGCGAACCGGGCCTGCAGATCCCGCTGTTCGAGCACCGCGACCGCGTCGACGGCAAGACGGCAGCCTACGTCTGTGAAGGATTCGTGTGCCGCCAACCCGTCACCGACCCGGCGATCCTGTCAGCCGACTCCTGATTGCGTCCGGCCGTCGGCCAATCCGGCTGCGCGACGCAACGCCGGCGACGGCTTCCAGGCCATGTCGAGTGCTTGCGACAGCTGGTCGGTCAGATCGATCAGCAACGCCAGATGAGCGGTCAGCTCCGGCGCCTGCGGGTGCGCCTGGGCCGCGGCGTGAACGGCGACCGCCGACGAGCGCCAGTCGAGGGAATCCTGGGTTGTCCCTGACAACAGCTCGCAGCACGCGTCATTGGCGGCGATCAGCTCGGCCACCAGCGGATGATCGTCCCCGGCCGCGTCGACGAAGTCGGTCGCGATCTCGAGCATGCGAGCCAGGCTCATCGCTGCTGGTAGGCCAACAGGCTGACGCCGATGTAGTGCACGACGAACGCCGCGATCGTCATCAGGTGGAACACCTCGTGGAAGCCGAACCACGTCGGTGACGGGTCGGGCCACTTGAAGCCGTAGACCAGTGCGCCGAGGGTGTACAGGCCACCACCGACGATCATCAGCACCAACACCGACGTCGACGCGTTCTGGGCGAACTCGTCGAAGTACAGCACGGCCGCCCAGCCGAGCAGGATGTACAGCGGCACGTACAGCCAGCGCGGAGCGCTGATCCAGAACATCTTGAACAAGACACCGAGAATCGCGCCGCCCCACACCAGGCTCAACATGATCGCGGCGTGGCCGGGCTCCAGCAACAGCAGGGAGAACGGCGTGTAGGAGCCGGCGATCAACACGAAGATGTTGGCGTGGTCGAACCGCTTCCAGAAGTTGCGCATCCGCAGCGACCACGTGCCCGTGTGATAGGTCGCGGAGACGCCGAACAACAGCATGGAGCTGACCATGAAGACGGCGACTCCGGCACGAACCAGTGCTGAGTCGGCGATCACCATCATGACCAGGAAACCGAAGAACGCCACCGGAAGCGTGATCATGTGCAGCCAACCGCGAAGCTTCGGTTTGACGACCGTCACGACCTCTTTGACTCGGAGTTCGACCTCGTGCGCCACAGTGTCCGAACCCTTCGTTGCCATGGGCATAGATTAGCGGCATGGCTGTCAGCGACCTGCTCTACGGGATCTACGAACGGCGACTCGCGAGCCAGCTGGACTCAGAACACCTGCCCAGACACGTCGGCGCCATCGTCGACGGGAACCGGCGATGGGCCAAGGACACCGGTCAGGATCTGCGCTCGGGCTACCAGGCCGGGGCAGCCAAGGTCGACGAGTTCCTCGCCTGGTGCCACGAGCTGGGGGTCGGCACCGTGACATTCTGGGTGTTGTCGACCGACAACCTGCAACGAGATCCCGGTGAGGTCGACCGCATCATGATCGCCGTCGAGGACCTGGTCGACCGGCTCGCCGACGACGGCCGTTGGAGCCTCAACCTGCTGGGCAGCCTGGACCTGCTGCGCCCCGAATCCGTCGAACGGATGACTCGTGCTGCACAGCGTTCGGCCGAACACGGTGCGCAGATGCAGGTCAACGTCTGCGTCGGATACGGCGGTCGGCAGGAGCTGACCGATGCGATGCGATCGCTCCTCCTGGAGGAAGCGAGCAAGGGGCGCACGCTCGCCGAGGTCGCCGACACGTTGGAGGTCGACGACATCGCCGAGCACCTCTACACCAAAGGGCAACCCGACCCTGATCTGGTGATCCGTACCTCAGGTGAGCAGCGGCTCTCCGGATTCTTGCTGTGGCAGAGCGTCCACTCGGAGTTCTACTTCTGCGATGCGCTCTGGCCGGCGTTCCGACGCGTCGACTTCCTGCGGGCCATGCGCTCCTACGCCGCTCGCGAACGTCGCTACGGCACCTGAATCGAAGCGCGCTCTGCGCGCGGAGATTCAGGTGGGCTAGGTCGCGGAGCGACCGTTGAGCCGTCGCGGCTGTTGACCGCCTCGCTGCGCTCACGCCCCTCGTTCCTCGGGGCTGGCGGCCGG
Source organism: Aeromicrobium sp. (assembly GCA_035565535.1). Taxonomy (GTDB): domain Bacteria; phylum Actinomycetota; class Actinomycetes; order Propionibacteriales; family Nocardioidaceae; genus Aeromicrobium. Next base: position 919 of record DATMSF010000302.1, on the reverse strand, counting down.
TGGGGGTGTGTCTCGGGGCTGGCGACCGGTGGGTCGTCGGGCGTGTCGGCGCCGAAAGTTGATCACGCAGTCGTACGTTCGGGGTGTGGTGATGCTCGCCCCTGACATCTTCCGCCAAGTCCACCGACACGAGTAGACGCGGCCGGCGCAGGGTGCGCGTGCGGGCCGTCGAGGAGGCAGCTGTGGCTGCTAGCCCCCAGAGGCGCACGTACGTTCTCGACACCAGTGTCCTGTTGGCCGACCCGGGCTCGATGACCCGGTTCAACGAGCACGAGGTCGTGATCCCCGTCGTGGTGATCACCGAGCTCGAGGCCAAGAGGCACCATCCCGAGCTCGGCTACTTCGCGCGGAACGCTCTGCGATTCCTCGACGACCTCCGCATCAAGCACGGCACGCTCGACGTGCCGTTGCCCATCGGTGAGCAAGGCGGCACGATCCGTGTCGAGCTGAACCACACCGACCCCGAGTCACTGCCTGCCGGATTCCGGCTCGGCGACAACGACACGCGCATCCTGGCCGTCGCGCGCAACCTGGCCAACGAAGGTCATGACGTGACGATCGTGTCGAAGGACCTGCCGATGCGGGTCAAGGCCTCCGCGGTGGGTCTGGTCGCCGAGGAGTACCGCGCCGAGCTGGCCCTGGAGTCGGGGTGGACCGGGATGCAGGAGCTCGACGTCGACAGCATCGATCTCGACGCGCTGTACGAAGACGGCGTCATCGATCTGGACGAGGCGCGCGACCTGCCGTGCCACACGGGCCTGGTGCTGATGTCCGACAAGGGCAGCGGGTTGGGCCGGGTCACGCCGGAGAAGCAGGTCCAGCTGGTCCGTGGCGACCGTGACGCCTTCGGCATCCACGGACGCAGCGCCGAGCAGCGCATCGCCCTCGAGCTGTTGCTGGACCCCGAAGTCGGGATCGT
>DATMSF010000301.1:0-1962 GCA_035565535.1 Aeromicrobium sp. | reverse complement strand
GGCCGACCCGGATCCACCGTTTTTCTGACAGTCCCGCCTCGGGACACCAAGTGATCGAGGGCAGTCGCTGCCCCTGGACCTGCGGAAGGAACCTCCATGTCCACATCCCTGACCTGCGCCGACACCATGGTCACCGTTGACCGGGGAGGAGCGGACCCGGTCAAGGCCGAGCAAGCCGCTGCTTCACTGCTCGCGGCGATCGGCCTGGACCTGACCGATGAGAACTTGGTCGAGACGCCTCGCCGGATGGCTCAGGCGCTGATCGAGATGACGAGTGGACCGGCATTCGAGCTGACCACGTTTCGCAACGACGAGCAGTACGACGAGCTCGTGCTGGGGCGCGACATCGCGACCGTCTCGGTGTGCGAGCACCACATGTTGCCGTTCGTGGGAGTCGCTCACATCGGTTATCTGCCCGACGACCGGATCGTCGGTCTGTCGAAGTTCGCGCGGATGGTCGACCTGCACGCCCGCCGGCCGCAGACGCAGGAGCGACTCACCCAGCAGATCGCCGAGCATCTGCAGACCCGACTACGACCCAAGGGTGTCGGGGTCGTGATCGAGGCCGAGCACACCTGCATGAGCTTGCGAGGTGCGCGCAGCCCGGGTGCCCGCACCACCACCTCGGCCTTGTTCGGCAAGCTGCGTGACGACCCGCGAAGCCGCGCCGAGTTCCTCGCCCTCGCCAGGAGGCAAGGCTGAAAGGGGCGACCGACGCCAACCCGGTCGTGACCGCGAGGGCCGACCTGCACCCCTGAGAACCGCCGCTCCTCGGCGTGTGGATCACGGACCTTCGCGCAGGTCACAGCGATGTCGACAGCGGTCCAGGTTTCTCCGGCTGACCGGGGGCGAAGCCGGTAGGACCTCACGTGCGGTGGGCCACTGAGTGGTCACGCACCTCCCGCCAGGCGCCCGGACCGACCGGTTGCGATGCGAGCACAGTCTCGTCGCGAGAGGTCGAAGAGAGGAACACGATGAACCCCACCCAGCACCGTTCGCGGTCATCGGTTGCCGCCCTGGTCGCCGTCCTCGCGTTGACCGGAAGTGCGCTCGCCGCCTGCGGCTCCGAGGACAGCGCGGCCGACTCCGCGGATGCCCCGGCCGTGACGACGACACACACGCACGATCATGCAGCCCAAGCCGACCTGCAGGCCGCCATGCGAACTCTGTGGGCCCAGCACATGGAGTGGACGTGGTCGACCGTCGACGCGTTCGTCCAGGAGTCCCCGGGCCCGCAAGCGCAGCTCGATCGCCTGCTGCGCAATCAGAAGGACATCGGTGACGCCATCGCCCCGTACTACGGCGACGCCGCAGCCAAGCAGCTGACCGAGCTGCTCACGACCCACATCAACGAGGCCGTCCCCGTCCTCACGGCCGCGAAGGCCGGCGACGACGCGGCGCTGAAGAAGGCCCTCGATGACTGGTACGTCAACGCCCAGCAGATCGCCGACTTCCTCAGCTCGGCCAACCCCGACAGCTGGGACAAGGACGCCGTTCGGGACATGATGAAGACTCACATCGACACCACCGTCGGGTACGCGACCGCGGCGCTCGGCGGGGACTACGTCACGGCAGTGGCGAACTTCGACGCAGCCGAAGAACACATGATGCACATGGCCGACACGCTCAGCGCCGGCATCATCGCGCAGTTCCCTGACAGGTTCTGACCGTGACCCGGTGGCGGTCGTCCGTGGGGAGAACCTGCGGACGACCGCCACCGACGCGGTCGCTCGGGACCGCTTGCCGCGGAGGCTGCCGTGTATCGTCGACTCGAACGTGTTCTAGTCGATAGGGTGAGGGTCGATGGCTGTGTCCGAGGTGTCGACGATCGGGGTGCTGGGCGGAACTGGCGCACAGGGCCGCGGCCTCGCGGTGCGCTGGGCGGCGTCGGGCCTTGATGTCGTGATCGGGTCGCGCGACGCCGAGCGCGCGGCCGTAACCGCCGCACGGGTCGCTGGGGTC
>DATMSF010000300.1:0-1892 GCA_035565535.1 Aeromicrobium sp. | reverse complement strand
GGCGCCGCTGCTCCCCACCCGAGAGCCGATACGGGTTGGATGCGGCGAATCGGCCCAGTCCCAGCTGGTCGAGAGCCGCGTCGACGTCCACCCGTCGATCAAGGCGTGCGGCGGTCAGCGTGACCTCGTCACGCACGCTGCTCGTCACGAAGCCGTGCTCGGAGTTCTGCGGAACCCATCCGACGTGACGGGCCAGCTCCCGCGAGCGACTGCGCCGCAGGTCTGGTGTGACCCGTCCCGAGGCGATCTTGAGCAACCCACCCACCGCCGCGAGCGCCGTCGACTTGCCCGACCCGCTCGGTCCGACGAAGCCTGTCACGGCTCCGGCGGCGATCGTCGCGTCGAAGCCGTCCAGCGCCAGTGTCCGTTGCGTGCCGCGCAGCGTTCTGGTGACGAGCTCGACCGTCACCGCGTCGAGGTGGTGGTCCACGGCCGGCAGTGCGGGTTCGACCAGCTCGGCCGGCACTCGGACCGGGATCGGTGGCGGCATACCCGGAAACCACACGCCAGCGGGAGCCGGTCCCGAACGGAACTGCTCGACGGAGCCGTCGCTGAGAATCTGTCCGCCTCGGCCGAGCACCACGACTCGATCGACGTGGTCCAGCCACGGCTCGATGCGGTGCTCGACGACGATCAGCGTGCGGTCACCGACGGCGTGGAGGACCGCCGACCGAACCTCTGCGGCGGTGGCGGCGTCCAGCATCGATGTCGGTTCGTCGAGGAGCAGGACGTCCGGCCGCAAGGCGAGCGCTCCCGCGAGTGCGAGCCGTTGCTGTTCACCACCTGACAACGCTGCCGTCAGGTGGTTGCGCCCGTACGTGAGTCCGACGGCGACCAGCGCCTCGTCGACGCGGCGCCACACCTCCTCGCGATCCAGACCCAAGTTCTCGGGCCCGAACGCGGTGTCGCGACCCAGGCGGTCCGCCACGATCGCGTCAGCCGGGTTCTGCAGCAGCAGACCCAACGTCCCGCCGACCTGAGCGCGGCCCGACAGGTCACCGGCCAGCGTGCTGCCCAACGCGCCGGCCAAGGCGTGCAGCAGGGTCGACTTGCCGGCCCCGCTCGCTCCCGCGAGCAGCACCCGCTCACCGGGCTCGACGACCAGGTCGAGTCCGGTGATCACCGGGTCACGACGCCCCAGAGGTCGCCACGTGAGGTTCTCGAGGACGACGGTGCCGCGAACGTCAGACGACGACGGTCTGCTCACGTCCGGGTCCGAAGGGGTCGAGCACGCCGGCGCGCGCCAGCGCCCGGACGAGCAGGAAGCCGCCGACCCCGGCGACCACCAGGCCCGACAGTGTCAGGAATCCCAGGTGTGCCAGCTTGTAGCCCAGGTCCCAGTCGGCGTAGTACGCCCCCCACTCGTAGAACGCCTCGAACACGCCGGCCAGGGCGCCGGCCAGCGCCGCGACGACGACGCCGAAGCGGCGGTACAAGAAGACGGCCAGGATCAGCTCGGCGCCCAGGCCCTGCAGCAGGCCGGAGAGCAGGACGCTCGATCCCCACTGGGTTCCGCCGGGAACCAGGGCCGAGACGGACGCAGCAATGACCTCGGTGGCCAGTGCCGCTCCGGGCTTGCGCACGATCAGGCCGCCCACCACCCCGGCGATCAGCCAGGGGCCGGCCAGCAGCGCCGAGCTGGGCGGGAAGCTGAACACGGCCAGCCCGGAGATCGGCTCGTACAACTTGCCCCAACCCCAGAAGACGACGCCGAAGGCGACACCCAGGGTCGCAACAGTGACGATGTCGATGGTGCGGTAACGAAACATCACGGACTCCCTTCGCCGGTGCTAACCGGAGCAGGTTCGGAGGGTCTGCGCATCTCGTGCGCCATCTCAGCCCGCGTCACGGGCTCCCCTGTCTGACTGTCGTCCAGTCTAGGCGATCAACCC
>DATMSF010000299.1:0-3868 GCA_035565535.1 Aeromicrobium sp. | reverse complement strand
AAGGTGTCGATCTCGTCCAGGACGATCGGCTCCCCGGCCGAGATGGCCGCGGCGACGTTCGGCGCACCGGCCGGCTCCACTCCCACGACCCGCACCTGCGGGTGGTGCTCGTGCAGCCACGCGACGGTTCCGGCGAGCAGTCCTCCGCCGCCGACCGGCACCACGACGACGTCGGGTGCCTCACCGAGCTGCTCGACGATCTCGCGAACCACCGTGCCCTGACCTGCGACGACGGCTGGGTGGTCGAAGGCCGGGACGAACGTGGCGCCTGTGGCTGCGGACTCGGCCTGCGCCACCCGCGACACCTCGTCGTACGTCTCGGCGCCGATCACGATCTGGACCATGTCGCCGCCGATCGCGCTGATCCGCTCCCGTTTCTGTCGGGGCGTCACGCTGGGCAGGTGGATCCGACCGCGAATGCCCAGCCGCGCACAGGCGAACGCCACACCCTGGGCGTGATTTCCCGCCGAGGCCGTGACGACACCGCGACCGCGCTGCTCGTCGTCGAGCTGCGACATGAAGTTGTAGGCGCCGCGCACCTTGTAGGAGCGCACGGCCTGCAGGTCCTCCCGCTTGAGCCACACCTGGGCGTCGGCTCGATCGGACACGCGAACGCAGTGCTCCAGCGGCGTCCGTCGCACGACCCCGGCGAGTCGGTCCGCCGCCTCCTCGATCCGGGCAGCCACGGCTGCGAGCGACTCTGTCTGCCTGGCGCTGCTCACTCGGCGCAGTCTATCGGCGCCACGACCGCCAACAACAGCGACGGCAGCGTCGTCCGCAGCAGGTCACGGTCGATGTCGCGTCGTTCGATCAGCGATTCGCGCAGGGCGTGGTCGTACGTGCCCATCAGCACCGTCGCCGCGTGCCGGACGTCGACGGTCAGGCGCAGGTCGAACTGAGCCAGCACCGCCTCGATCAGGCTGGCCACTTGGTCCTTGATCGACTTCCAGGCGACGTTGAACGCCCGACCCACCTCGTCGTCGCGCACGCCACGCAGCTCGAACTCGGCGTGCGCCAGGTACCAGTCGCGGTCGGCGGGCTGCAGCACCAGGAACCGCTCCATGATGACGCCGATGACGTCGGCCAGCTCCTGGCCGAGCAGCTCCGTAGGATCGGCGGCCTCGCGCATCCGGGCGAGCATGGCGTCGCGCTCGCGCTCGAACAGTGCCATGACCAGCTCGTCCTTGCTGGAGAAGTTGGAGTAGAACGCTCCGCGCGTGAACCCCGCCTGATCGCAGATGTGCTCGACGGATGCGCCTTGAATGCCTTCGCGGGCCAGTACCACGGCGGCGGCGTCCAGCAGGCGTTCTCGGGTCGCCTGGCGGCTGCGGGTCGCCCGTGGCGTTCCGGTTGCCCCGGAGACCATCGAACCCCTCCTCGTGTGACGGCGAACACATCGCTCGATACATTGACGCACTCAATACAGAACCGTATCGTACTCGATGTGTCAACCATGCTCTACGGCTTGGGCCGCTGGTGTTACCGCCACTACCGTCGGGTCTTCGCCATCTGGTTGGGCACCATCGTGGCGCTGGGCATCGTCGCCGTCGGGGTCGGCGAGGGGCCGCGCAACGACTTCACGATCCCCGGCACCGAGTCGCAAGAGGCGATCGACCACCTGGCTCGCACGTTTCCGGAGGTCAGTGGCGCCGGCGCGGTCCTGGTCGTGGTGGCACCCGACGGACAGGCCATCGACACACCACGGACCCGCCGCCTGGTCGACGAGCTGATCGGCCAGGTCGAGCAGCTGCCCGGCGTCTCCGACGTCATCTCCCCCTTCGCCGAGGGCAACGACATCGGCCTGTCCGACGACGGCCGGGCCGCCCAGGTGCTGGTCTCCTACGACCGACAGATGGAGGACGTCGACCACGACGCCAAGGCCGACCTGAGCGCGGCGTCGAAGCAGCTGGCGGCCGCCGGCTACACCACCGCGTGGGGTGGCGACGTGTTCACGGTCGTGGGCATGCAGATCTCGATCATCGAGCTGTTCGGTCTGATCCTGGCCTTCACGGTGCTGTACCTGATGTTCCGGTCGCTGCGCGCTGCGTTCATCCCGATCGTCACCGCGATGGCCGGTGTCCTGGTCAGCGTCGAGCTGATCTGGATCGTGACCGGATTCCTCGCCGTCGACAGCACGGCACCGCTGATGGCGTTGATGGTCGGCTTGGCCGTCGGCATCGACTACGCGCTGTTCATCGTCTCGCGCCAGCGCGAGCAGCTCTTCGACGGGGTCGAACCCGAGGAAGCGGCGGCGCGGTCGGTCGCGACGTCGGGTTCGGCGGTGGTGTTCGCCGGCATCACCGTCGTCATCGCGCTGAGCGGCCTGGCGATCGCCCGCATCCCGTTCCTGACGATCATCGGGCTGTGCGCGGCGACCGCCGTCGTGATCGCGGTCGTGGTCGCACTGACGTTGCTGCCCGCCCTGCTCGGACGCGGCGGCGCCCGCCTCAAGCCCACCAGTGACGACCCGCCCGGCGCGTTCTCACGCAAGTGGGTCACCGCCGTCATCCGGTTCCCCAAGACTGCCATCGCGATCATCGTCGTCGGTCTCGCGATCACCGCGATCCCGAGCCTGGACCTGCGCCTGGCCCTACCGACGAACGGGTCGGCACCCGAGGGCAGCAGCCAGCGCGTCGCCTTCGACCTGATCGACGAGCACTTCGGCCCCGGCTACAACGGCCCGCTCCTGGTCACCGCCGACATCATCACCTCCACCGACCCACTCGGGTTGGTCGAGGGAATCTCCGACGACATCCGTGACCTGCCCGGTGTCGCGGCGATCGGTCTGGCGACGCCCAACCGCACCGCCGACACCGCCATCTGGCAGGTCATCCCGACGACGTCACCGTCCGACAAGGGCACGCACGACCTCGTCGACACGATCCGGGGCATGGGGCCTCAGTGGCAGGACGAGTACGGCGTCGACGTCAAGATCACCGGCCTGACCGCCGGCGGCATCGACATCTCCGACCGTCTCACCCAGGCGCTGCTGCCGTTCGGCATCGCGGTCGTCGGCCTGTCGGTGCTGCTGTTGATGATCGTGTTCCGCACCATCGTCGTGCCACTGAAGGCCACGCTCGGCTTCGTCCTGTCGACCGGAACGGCGATCGGGACGGTCGTCGCGGTGTTCCAGTGGGGCTGGTTGCGGCAGCTGGTCAACCTGGACCAGGCGGGGCCGCTGATGAGCTTCCTGCCCATCATGGTCATCGCGATCTTGTTCGGACTCTCGATGGACTACGAGGTCTTCCTGATGTCGCGCATGAAGGAGGAGTACGCGCAGTTCGGCAATCCCCGCCAAGCGATCATCGACGGCTTCGTCGGCAGCTCGCGCGTCGTGACGGCCGCCGCCGTGATCATGCTCGCGGTGTTCGCCGCGTTCGTGCCTGAAGGCGACATCGCAGTGCGGTCGATCTCGTTCGCACTGGCCATCGGCGTGTTCGTCGACGCCTTCTTGATCCGCATGCTGTTCGCACCGGCCGTCCTGGAGCTGTTCGGCGCCCAATCGTGGGCCCTGCCGAAGCGTCTGGAGACGCTGCTCCCCCACCTCGACGTCGAGGGCGAGGCCCTGCACCAGCGCGTCGACCTGCAGTCGTGGCCCGAGCCCGGGTCCACCGCTGCCGTCACAGCTGCCGGCCTGACGACCAGCACTTCGCACGGTCCGGTCTTCAACGACGTCTCCGTCTCCGTCCCGGCCGGTGACTGGCTGGTCGTCCATGGGCCGAGCGGCTCGGGCAAGACCGCACTCCTGCTGACCTTCGCCGCACGGATGGCCTTCGACACCGGCCGATTGCGCGTCGCCGGGCACCTGTTGCCGCAGGAGGCGCGCGCGGCACGCAAGGCGGTGGCCCTCGGTGAGTTCCGGTCGATC
>DATMSF010000298.1:0-9344 GCA_035565535.1 Aeromicrobium sp. | reverse complement strand
CGGAGATGTCGATCGGCTCGTCCCACGAGTCGAACGAGTCGGCATCCAGAACCAGGTCCAGGAGAGCATCAACGGTCAGCGCGGCCATACAGCCATGCTGACGGTCAGGAATCGGTGACGTCCACCGGGGTCGGTGTCGGCGTGTCCTCGTCGGCCTTCTCACGCACCGCCACGAAGCGGTAACCGACGTTGCGGACCGTGCCGATCAGCGTCTCGTGCTCGACCCCCAGCTTGGCGCGCAGCCGTCGCACGTGGACGTCGACCGTGCGGGTGCCGCCGAAGTAGTCGTAGCCCCACACCTCCTGCAGCAGCTGCTGGCGGGTGAACACCCGACCGGGATGCTGCGCGAGGAACTTGACCAGCTCGAACTCCTTGAACGTCAGGTCGAGCATCCGGCCCTCCAGCTTCGCGACGTACGTGGCGTCGTCGATCACCAGGCCGCTGGTGGAGATGATCTGCGACTCGTCCGGGCCGTGCCCCTGCGCTGCGAGGCGGCCGATGCTCAACCGCAACCGGGCCTCGACCTCGGCCGGACCGGCCGTCGTCAAGATGACGTCGTCGATGCCCCAGTCCGCGGCCGCCACGGCCAGGCCGCCCTCGGTGACGATCAGGATCAGCGGGCACTCGATGCCCGTCGACCGGATCACCCGGGTCAGGCTGCGCACCTGCGCCAGGTCCTGGCGTCCGTCGACCAGGAGTGCGTCACACGCCGGAGCGTCCAGGAGGGCGCTGGCCTCGGCGGGGAGCACACGGATGTTGTGGCCGAGCAGGCCGAGTGCGGGCAGCACCTCCACCGAGGACTGCGGACTTCGCGTCAGCAGGAGCAGATGGGACATGTGCGCCTCATTCCCGGTAGGTGCCGGATACACGTCGAGGCCAGCCGGTCCGGGAATCCGGAGCGACATGGCCTCGTTGCATGGACAAGAATACGGGATGTGACGGATCGGTTGCCAGTCAGTGACGACACGACGGCGGAGGACGCACCCGCGATCACGGTCCGGTACTGGGGCCGTGCGCGGACCGCAGCCGGCGTCGAGACCGAGGTGGTCCACGCCGCCGACCTCGAGGCGCTGCTCGCCGAGATCGATCGTCGGCACCGCGACTCCAGCCAGTTCCGCGACGTCCTCGGTTGCTGCGCCGTGATGGTCGGCGAGGTGCCGGTCGGATCGCGCGAACCGGCCGACGTGCGTCTGGGTGCGGGTGACCAGGTCGAGATCCTGCCGCCCTTCGCGGGAGGCAGTCAGTGACGGATCAGCCCACGGCTGACAAGATGCCGCCTGTGTCCCGCCTGCAATCGTCGCTGCTGTCGATCGTGCTGGTCGCCCTCCTCGCGTGGGCGGCGCACGTCGACGTGTGGCTCGTCGCGGCGGCCGTCGTGCTGGTGCAGGTGCTGGTGGCGGCAGCTCCTCGCCTTGCCGACGCCAAGGGGCGATCGATCTCCACGCCACGGATGGTTCCGACGCTGGTGGCGGCAGCCATCGCGACGACGCTCGCGATGTTCCCCGATGCCATCGGCGGCGCAGCCGGCACGGCCGATGCGTTCGACGCGACCGACACCGGCTCGATGGCCGGCACGATGCCCGCGAGCGCCGTCGCGGTGTTCGTGACCGCCGTGACGCAGATGCTGCGCGAGGACGGACGGTGCGAGCTGACCGCAGCGGCCGCGTACGCCCTGACGCTGTCCACCGTCGCGGCGCTCGCGACCGGGTGGATCGGCGCCGCCCAGTCGCTGGGGTCGCACGTCACCGTCATCATCGCGGCTGCCGGACTGGCCGCCGGACTGCTCGTGTGGTCGCTGCCCGGCGACCAGTACGTCGTGGGCGGGCTGTCGATCGTGGCCGGTGGTGCGGCCGGTGCCGTCGTGCCGTTCGTCGTCGACACGTTCGTGACGGCGGTGTTCGGCGTCGCCGTGGGCGCGGCGACCGCCCTGTTCGCGGTGCTCGGTCAGGTCCTGGGGCGCGCGCTCATCAGCGGACGACGGCACGCGTCGGCGGGCTGGGGCTTCCCCGCCGCGATGTCGGTCGCACTGGCTGCTCCCGTCGTGTTCGTCGGAGGACAGCTCGTCGGGACCTCGCTGTTCTGAGCCGCCGGGCGGGTCGACCTGGAGGCCGCACATCTCGGCGAGTGGGAGGTCAGCCCGTGGGCCGCTCGGTGGCGGACGGCAGCAGCCTGGTGGCCATGTCGTACGTGCGCTCCTCGAGCACTGACAGCTGACGCGCCAGGGCGCGGTGGTCGTGACGGGCCTCGGTGCGTGCCAGCTCGTTGGCTTCGCGGGCCTCGGTGCGCGCGAGCTCGTTGGCTTCCCGGGCCTCGGTGCGCGCACGCTCGATCGCCTCCATGGCCGCGAGGTGGTCGGTGCGTGCTTCGGTGCGCACGCGTTCGATCGCGGCCAGCGCCGTCTCGTGATGGGCCTGTGCCTCGTTGCGCGTGGCGCGGTTCTGTCCCACGACGAGTCCGGCGAGGCCGGTGAAGGCCACCGCGAGGCTGCCGATCGAGACCCACGTGTCGAGATCCACGGACATCACTCCTTGAGTGTGCATCAGTGTTCGAGCCGATCTCAAGGACGCTAGAACGCGCCGGCAGGCGGAAACAGGCCGAACTCGAACCCTGTGGACAACCTGGCGCGAGACGCGCGGCTGTGGACGGCGACCTAGAATTGACGGCATGACCGGAGTGATCGTGCTGGGCGTCGCGCTCGTGGCGAGCGTGGTGCTCGGTGGCTGGTACCGGCGGCGCAACGGCCGCTTCAGGGCTCCCGTCGCCGACACCCCGGAGCCGCAGGCCCTCACCGCCGAGCAGATCGGCCACGCACTGGGGGAGAAGGCCACGTTGGTGCAGTTCTCGTCCGCGTTCTGCGCGCCGTGCCGCGCCACCCGCACGCTGCTGACCGACCTGGCGACCAAGCTCGACGGCGTCGAGGCGGTCGAGGTCGATGCCGAGTCGCAGCTGGACCTGGTGCGCCGGCTCGACATCATGCGCACGCCCACCACGTTCGTGCTCGATGCCCGCGGCCACGTCGTCACGCGTGCGTCCGGGCTGCCCAGGCGCGAGCAGGTGCTGGCCGTTCTGGCCGGAATTCCGGGCGTGATCGTCGCCGATGCTCACAATGTGGACTGATGTCTCACTTAGTGAGATTTCGATGCGACGGAATGGCCCTCTCCCCGTACTCTGAATGACATGTTCTTGACGACGCACCTCACCCGGCGCCTGGCAGTGGACAACTGCCGCACGCGCTCGGCGCTGTGTCGTCCCTGCTGATCTGTTCTCGTCCTTCACGTCCGATCAGCCATCCGCACGACGCGTCGTCGCCGTGCGCCCATCAGCAGGAGCATTCATGTCTGCACACCCCCAGGTGGATCCGCGCGGCCTGCGCTTCGCCGCCACCATCACCGCGGCCGTCCTGGCCGTCGTGCTGGTGCTGCCGTCACCCGCACGCGAGACCGTGCTGGCCGTCCAGGTCGCGGTGTTCGCCGCGGCCGTCGCCTTCGGACTGTCGGCCTCGCCGTACTCGTTCGTCTTCCGCACCGTCGTCCGCCCGCGGATCGGTGCACCGACCGAGACAGAGGACGCCCGCCCACCCCGCTTCGCCCAGCTCGTCGGTTTGTTGTTCACCGCCGGCGCGCTGACCGCGTTCGTCACCGGAGCCGACACCGTCGGCTTCGTGCTCACCGCCTTCGCACTCGTCGCGGCACTGCTCAACGCCACCGTCGGCCTGTGCCTGGGCTGCGAGATGTACCTGGCGTTCCGCCGACTCACGGCGGCTCGCCCCACGCTGGACCAGCACGCCTGACCACACCCACACCACAAGAACCCACACACGCCCAACCGGGCACACAGGAGGTAACACCATGAGCCGCGAGACTGCGCTCGTCACTGCTGACTGGGTCGAGGAACACCTCGGCGACAGCAACATCGTGCTCGTCGAGGTCGACGAGGACACCGAGGCCTACGACAAGGGCCACATTCCCGGCGCCATCAAGCTGGACTGGAAGAAGGACCTGCAGGACGGCGTCCGCCACGACTTCATCAGCAAGGACCGCCTCGAGGCGCTGCTGTCGGAGAAGGGCATCTCCAACGACGACACGATCGTGCTCTACGGCGGCAACAACAACTGGTTTGCGGCCTACGCGTACTGGTACCTGACCTACTACGGCCACACCAACTTGCGCCTGCTCGACGGTGGCCGCAAGAAGTGGGAACTGGACTCGCGCGAGCTGACCGACGAGGTCCCCACCCGCGCCGCCACCACCTACGTCGCTCAGGAGCCGAACAACGCGATCCGCGCCTTCCGTGACGAGGTCATCGAGGCCATCGGCACCAAGAACCTGATCGACGTCCGCAGCCCCGACGAGTTCGCCGGCCGCCTGCTCGCCCCCGCGCACCTGCCGCAGGAGGCCGCGCAGATCGGCGGGCACATCCCCACCGCCGGCAACGTGCCGTGGAGCAAGGCGGCCAACGACGACGGCACCTTCAAGTCCGACGAGGAGCTCGCCGCGCTGTACGCCGACGCCGGCCTGGACACCAGCAAGGACACCATCGCGTACTGCCGCATCGGTGAGCGCAGCTCGCACACGTGGTTCGTGCTCAACGAGATCCTCGGGTACCCGAACGTCAAGAACTACGACGGGTCGTGGAGCGAGTACGGCTCGTTGCGCGGCGTGCCGGTCGCCCTCGGCGACGAACCGGGTGAAGCCTGATGTGCGGCGCGGTCAAGGGCGGCCCCTCGCTGGACGGCGTCGACGTGGCCAACCAGGCCGTCATCCAGGGTGTCGTCACGCGCGACGGTGAGCCCGTCGGCAACGCCTACGTGCGGCTGCTCGATCGCACCGGCGAGTTCACTGCCGAGGTGCCCACGTCGGCGACGGGACAGTTCCGGTTCTTCGCCGGCCCCGGTGACTGGACCGTGCGCACCCTCGCGCCTCGTGCGCAGTCGGTCGACCACTCGGTCCGCGCCGCCAAGGGCGTCGTCGCCGAGGTCGCCGTAGCCGTCTGAGCGCACCCGCAGGGAGGGGCCCCCGAACAGCGGTCAAACGTGACCGACCGTCACGATCGACTGCGGGCTCCTTCCTGCGGTAGGCTGGAGCGCGCACGATCAACCTGCAAGATCGAAATCGTTGTCACTCCCAGTCGTCCCTCCGCGGGCGACGCGACAGTTTGGAAAGTCGGGGTTACCCACGTGAAGAGCACGTTGCGCCTTCTGGCGGCCGCAGTCCTCGCGGCGTTCATGACCGTCCCGTTCTCCGCACCGGCCCAGGCCTACCCCGACCCCACCATCACGATCGATCTGAGCATTCCCGGCGACGAGCTGATCGGCGGGCTCGACTTCGACTTCACGGTCTCCTCCGGCGACGTCGAGTGCAGCGCGTGGACCGTGTCCTACCGCGGCGAGGACAAGACCGGCAGCGGCACCAGCTTCTCCGGCACGTTCAGCACCCCGCCGGTCGACACGCGCACGCCCACCACCATCACCGCCGTGTGCGAGTACGACGGCAGCGGCGCCTTCGGTGGTACCGGTGTGGAGGTCCAAGCCGCCGACACCGCGTCGGCATCGGCCACCGTCTACCTGCTGCCGCAAAGTGACGGCGGCTCCGACAACGGCAGCCTGCCCGGCACGGGCGGTTCGTCGCAGTGGATCCTGTGGGCCGGTCTCGGCCTGGTCGTCGTCGGCGGTGGAGCCCTGGTGCTCGTGCGCCGCCGAACGCACTGACGCCGACCTCCCCGTTGCCACCGAAATCTCGCCGACGATCGATCGGCTCGATCTGGGACGAGATCAGGTTCCAGATCGACAAGCGCTTCCCGCCTGACCGGCGCACCGTCGGATTCGTCGTCTGCGGATTCGTCCTGGTCGTCCTCGGCGTGTTCGGCTGGCAGGCCATGTCGGTGCGATCGTCGCTGAACGAGGCCGCCGACCAGGCCGAGGTGCTGCGCTCGCAGATCGTCGAGGGAGACGTCGACGGAGCCCAGCGGACGCTGGCGCACCTGCAGGACCGGGCCGCGGACGCGCACTCCACGTCGCAGCGCGTGCTGTGGAACCTCAGCGCGAAGATCCCGTGGCTGGGCCGCAACATCGCCGCGGTCCAGACCGTGGCCGCCGAGATGGAGCGCGTCGCCGACGGTGCCATGCCGCCACTGGTCGACCTCGCCGGCCAGCTGAACGCCAAGGCGTTCAACCCCGACGACGGCAAGGTCGACATCGCGGCGATCGCCTCTGCTGCGCCCAGCATCACCGAGGCGTCGCAGGTGCTCAGCGAGTCCGAGAAGGCGCTCGCCGAGGTCGACGTCAACGGACTGCTGGCCCCGTTGCGCGGCCCTGTCAGCTCGGCCAAGGCGACCATCGGCACCGCGTCGACCGTCGCCAAGAACGCCGACACGGCGGCAGCGCTCCTGCCTGACATGCTCGGCGGGGACGGCACCCGGCGCTACTTGCTGCTGGCCCTGAACACCGCGGAGTCGCGACCCACTGGCGGCATCGTCGGATCGTGGGGCGTAATCCGGGCGGCCAAGGGCAAGATCGACCTGCAGTCGTCCGGTTCGACCTCGGAGTTCGCCCCGATCCTCGATCCTGTCGTCGAGCTGACCGACGACGAACGCAGCGTCTTCCCCTCGACCATGGCGATCGACATCCGCGACATCAACACGACTCCGGACTTCCCGCGCACCGCCTCCATCGCCAAGAAGCTGTTCGAGCGTAGCTTCGACACCAAGGTCGACGGCGTCATCACGGTCGACCCCGTCGCCCTGAGCTACCTGCTCGCCGGCATCGGGCCCGTCCAGGTCACCGAGAACGCCGTGCTCGACCAGTACACCGTCGTCGGCGCGCTGCTGCACCAGGTCTACGTCGTGCTGGAGCGTCGCGACGCGCAGGACGCCTTCTTCGAAGCCACGCTCGACGCCGCGTTCGAGCAGTTCGCTGCCGGCGCCGGCGACCCATCGATGACCTTGCGCGGCATCGTGCGAGGCGTCGAGGAGAACCGCATCGCATTGTGGTCGACCCGCAAGGCAGAGCAGGAGGTCATCGCACCCACTGATCTGTCGGGCGACTGGACCAAGGACGGCACGTCACCGCGGATCGGCGTCTTCCTCAGCGACGCGGCCTCGACCAAGATGGAGTACTTCCTGCGCTCCACGACGTCAGGGGTGTCGCAGAACTGCCTGGCCGACGATCGTCAGGTCGTCTCCATCACCACCGACCTGACGTCCACGGCGCCGGCGGCAGGGCTGCCCGTCAACGTCACCGGCGACGGCCAGTACGTCAAGAAGGGCAACATGCGGTTGAACGTGCGCCTCTTCTCGCCGACGGGGGGACACTTCACCTCGGTCAAGCTCGACGGCAAGCCGATGACGGTCTACGCCGACCGGTGGCACGACCGCAACGTGACCCGCGTCGAAGTCGTGCTGGCGCCGGGCCAGACCAAGACGATCACGGCCAACGTCACCTCGGCTGCGGGTCAGGCCGACGACCCGGTCATGACGCTGACCCCGGGCATGGACTCACAGCGCAACGACTTCTCGATCGTGTCGGCCTGCCGACGCGACTGATCGGGTCACTCGACCTCGTCGCCGAGCACCTCGTCGGGGTACTTGGCCAGGTAACCGCTCAGGTCGTCGGCACGGAACGCCGCGAACAGCTCCTGCGCCTTGGCCTCGTTGAGGCGGGCGATGCTGCCCCAGACGGGGATCGTCTCGGTCCCGGCGACGGGGGCCGTCAGGAACGTGACGTCCTCGGTGGAGATGCCCCGCAGCGAGAGGGCCAGACCACGCATGTCGCCGGCCGTCCAGTCCTCGTCGACGGTCAGGTTCTCGGTCAGCGCCGTGACGGTCTTGAACAGCTTGGTGGGGCTGGTCATGGTGCCCTTGTCGAGCATCTTCTGCATCAGTGACCGAAGGAAGTTCTGCTGACGCTTGATGCGGTCGAAGTCGCCGCCGTCCAGGCCGTACCGGGTGCGCACGTACTTGAGCGCCTCCGATCCCTTCAGCAGGTGCTCGCCGGCCTCCCACTGGTACTTCTGGCTGGGGTCCCAGAACGATCGCGGGATCGTGACCGGCACGCCGCCGACCGCGGTCGACAAGTCCTTGAACCCGGCCCAGTCGATGATCGCGAGGTGGTTCATGCGCAGGTCGGTCAGGTGCTCGACGGTCGACAGCGTGCCGAGCGGGCCGTACAGCGAGAAGGCGGCGTTGATCTTCTCCTCGTGCTGCGGGTTGCCCTCGGCGTCGTAGAGCATCGTGAACGTGTCGCGCGGGATCGACATCAGGTACGCCGCCGAGCGGTCCGAGGTGATGTGGACGACCATGATGGTGTCGCTGCGGTACTTGCCCGACGGCCACTCCGCAGCCTTGGCGTCCTCGGCGAGCGTGGTGTTGGGGTCCTGGCCCTCCTGGGGTTCGCCCTTGTCGGAACCCAGGAGCAGGATGTTGACCGACTCGCCCTCGTTGGGATCGGGACGGTCCTCTTCCTTCAGCGTGTTCTGGACCTTGTCGATGTTGTTGAGCTTGGAGTTCAGCGTGTAGGCGTACGCGCCGACCCCCAGGATCGGCAGCACGATCAGGATCACGAATGCCGCGATGATGCCGCGTCGGTGTCGCCGATGGAACGGAATTCCACCCACGCGACGCTTGCCGCGATCGCGCGAGCGCACTCGGTTCCGTGCCATGGATTCTCGTCTCGTCGGTTCGTGCGGGCAAAGTCAACCCGCCCATTGTGCCGAACACCCTTGAGAAGTTGATGAGAAACCCCCATCAGGGGTCGAGGTCGAGGAGGACGGTGAAGGGGCCGTCGTTGGTCAGCGTGACGGCCATGTCGGCGCCGAAGCGACCGGTCTCGACGTGGGCGCCGAGGAGGCGCAGGTGATCGCACAGGTGGTCATAGAGGGGTTCGGCGACGGGGCCGGGGGCGGCGGCCGCCCACGTGGGGCGTCGACCCTTGCGGGCGTCGCCGTACAGCGTGAACTGGCTGATCGCCAAGATCCCCGCTGACTCGGGGTCGTCGCTGACCGACCGCTCGCCCGGCAGCACCCGCAGACCCCAGATCTTGGCCGCCAGCCGTTCTGCGACCGCCGGGGTGTCGTCGTGGGTGACCCCGACGAGCACCATCAGGCCCGGGCCGATGCGACCGACGGTCTCGCCCGCGACGTCCACGCTGGCCTGCGTGACCACCTGCACGACCGCTCGCATGTGCTCAGGGTAGAACCCGCTCGATAGGATCGAGACATGCCCTTCGTGATCCCCGAGGACCTCCACCCCGATCTGATGCCGGTGGTGTGGCTGCTCGGCACGTGGCACGGCACGGGCAAGGGCGACTACCCGTCCATCGAGGCGTTCGACTACGACCAGGAGGTCGTCTT
>DATMSF010000297.1:0-2603 GCA_035565535.1 Aeromicrobium sp. | reverse complement strand
GCTTGAGCGCCTCGGTGAGCTCGGGGTGGATGTAGTCGATCTGCTGCTTGCCGGTCTTGCGCAGCGCATAGTTGATGTGGCTGTTGGCGCCCATCGGGCCGGGCCGGTACAGCGCGATGACGGCCGAGATGTCCTCGAAGTTGTCCGGTTGCATCTGCCGCAGCAGCTGTCGCATCGGACCGCCGTCGAGCTGGAAGACCCCCAGCGTGTCACCGCGCCCCAGCAACGCGTACGCCTCGGGGTCGTCGAAGTCCAGGTCCTCCAGCACCAGGTCGATACCGCGGTTGGCCTTGATGTTGACGATGGCGTCGTCGAGGACCGTCAGGTTGCGCAGTCCCAGGAAGTCCATCTTGACCAGCCCGAGCGCCTCGCACATCGGGTAGTCGAACTGGGTGATGATGGCGCCGTCCTGCTCGCGCTTCATGATCGGCACGATGTCGATGAGCGGATGGCTGCTCATGATGACGCCGGCGGCGTGGACGCCCCACTGGCGGATCTGGCCTTCCAGTCCCAGAGCGGTCTCGTACACCTTGCGCACGTCGGGGTCGGACTCGTGCAGCTCGCGGAAGTCGCGGCCCTCGCCGTAGCGCTCGTCCTTCTCGTCGAACAACGCCGTCAGCTTGACGCCCTTGCCCATGACGTCGGGCGGCAACGCCTTGGTCATCTTCTCGCCGACGGCGAACGGGTAGTCCAGGACTCGCGTGGCGTCCTTGATGGCCGCCTTGGACTTGAGCCGACCGAAGGTCGCGATCATGGCGACGCGGTCCTCGCCGTACTTGTTCGAGACGTATCGGATCACCTCGGCGCGTCGACGGTCGTCGAAGTCGATGTCGAAGTCCGGCATCGACGGGCGTTCGGGGTTGAGGAACCGCTCGAAGATCAGGCCGTTCTTCAGGGGGCACAGGTCGGTGATGCGCAACGCGTACGCGGCGATGGATCCTGCACCCGAGCCACGGCCGGGGCCGACCCGGATGCCGTTGTCCTTGGCCCAGTTGATGAAGTCGGCGACCACCAGGTAGTACCCGCAGTACCCCTTGGCGCGGATGACGTCGAGCTCCATCTCGACTCGATCGCGGACCTCCTGGGTCAGCGCGTCACCCGGGTAGCGGGACTCGATGCCGCGCCAGACCTCCTTGACGAACCACGACTCCTCGGTCTCCCCTGCCGGGATGTCGGCCCTGGCCATGTAGCCGCCGGTCGACTCGACGAACTCGACCTCGCACCGCTCGGCGATCAGCAGGGTGTTGTCGCACGCCTCCTTCATGCCGTGCCGGTGCTCCCACAGGTCACGCATCTCGGCTGCGGACTTGATGTAGTAGCCGCCACCGTCGAACTTGAGCCGGTTGGTGTCGGTGATCCGCTTGCCCGAGGCCACGCAGATCAGCGCGTCGTGCGCGTCGGCGTCCTCGGGATTGTTGTAGTGCGAGTCGTTCGTGGCCACCGGCGGGATGCCCAGGTCCTTGCCCAGCCGCAGCAGGTCGTCGCGGACCCGCTTCTCGACGTCGATGTCGTGATCCATCAGCTCCAGGAACACGTTGTCACGGCCGAAGACGTCCTGCAGGCGCGCAGCGGTGGCGCGAGCCTCGTCGTACTGCCCGAGTCGCAACCTGGTCTGCACCGCCCCCGACGGGCAGCCGGTCGTGACGATGAGTCCCTTGGCGTACCGCTCCAGCAGCTCGTCGTCGGCCCGGGGCTTGTAGTACTGGCCCTCGAGGCTGGCCAGCGACGCCAGCCGGAACAGGTTGTGCATGCCCTCGGTCGAAGAGGCGAGCATCGTCATGTGGGTGTACGCGCCGCCGCCGGCGACGTCGTTGCCGCCCTCCTCGGCCAGGTCACCTTGACCCCAGCGCACCCGCTTGCGCTCGCTGCGGTGGGTGCCGGGGGTCAGATACCCCTCCATCCCGATGATGGGCTTGACGCCGTGCTTGGCGGCCTTGGAGTAGAAGTCGTACGCCCCGTGCAAGTTGCCGTGATCGGTCATCGCGATGGCCGGCATGCCCAACCGGGCGGTGCGCTCGAACAAGCCGTCCAGCAACGAGGCTCCGTCGAGCATCGAGTACTCGGTGTGGACGTGCAGATGCACGAAATCCGATGCGCTGGACTCGCTCGACATCAGGGGGTGCGCCTCCACAGACGGCAGATCGGGCGCCCTTGCGGGCCGGTCGCGGGGAAGACCCTCAGCCTACGTCAGCGCACCGACAACAGGTCGGCGGCTCACCGGGCTTTCGGGGTGCGTCAGCGGCTGGACGACCGGGAGTACTGCCGGACCGCCAGCGGGGCGAACACCGCGACGATGACCGCGCTGCAGATGGCGGTGTACAGCACCGGATGCTGCAGCGACCAGGCCTCTGGGACCGGCACGGTGTCGCTGGTGTTGCCGAACAGCTCGCGACACGCCTGGGTCAGCGCCGAGACCGGGTTCCACTCCACGAAGCGCTGCAGCACCGCCGGGAACGACTCGGTCGGCACGAACGCGTTCGAGACGAACGTCAACGGCATGATCACGATGAACGACGCGTTGTTGATGACGTCGACGCTGGGCACCATCAGCCCGACGTACCCCATGACCCAGCTGATGGCGTAGGCGAACAGCAGCAGCAGCG
>DATMSF010000296.1:0-6182 GCA_035565535.1 Aeromicrobium sp. | reverse complement strand
CCTGCGGGGCCAGCGGTCGTTTGGGGTCGTGCACCGAGTTGTTCCACCGACTGTTGGCGCTGGATCATCAGCGGCTTGAGCCATGGGGAGAGTTCCACGGACTCAACGTGGCGTGCTTCCACCTTCAACACCCGGAAGGAGTCGCCACGAGTGTGCTCAGCGCGCAGTGGCAAGTCACTGAGGCGTTCTTGAACGGTGGCCTCGAGGCAGCCCACGAGTGGGAGCGCCGCTGGCGTGCTGAAACGAAGCTGCGCGGAGGGCACCCCGGTGTCGATGTCGTCGTGCCCGCGCAAGTCCGGTCACCGGTGTTCACCATCGAGGACCTCTCGAGCGACGGGACTTTCCCTGCGCAGGGCTATGTCGAACGAGTCACGAAGTGGGCCGAGTCAGTGCACCACGAAAGATCAGGACTCTAGCGACGATCTGGTCTATCCGCGTTCCGATGCGGGGAAATGGGGGAGAAGCCCGTCGACGAACGCTTGGAGGCCTTGGCTGAACGTGTCGCGTGCTGCAACTTCTGTCCATAGACCGCCGACACGTGCCAGCGCTGGGAGGCGAGTGGTGTCACGGTCTCTGATCGCTGGATCAGGACGACTGAACATCGGGGTCTGTGAATCGACGTTATTGGTGGTGCGTTGGCGTTTGGTGTTGGCGCGTACGAGTATCTCGCCGACGATGTAGTACCAGAGGTTACGAAGGATGAGGATCGCGTTCTCGTCGGAACATCCTGCGTCGAGCGCTGCGCCCACGATGGCATCGACGATCCAGATGGGCGTCTCGCCGAGGCGACTGAGGAAGCCGTCGGTCGTCAGTACTTCAGCGATCCAAGGCTGCTCGGCCAGTATCTGGTGGAGCAGTTCTGCGGTCGTGAGGATTCTCTGTCGGGGGTCAGCAGGGAGCTCAGGGCGCGTGAGATCAGCGAGGCGGTCGTTGAGTAGCTGCACGAGGAGGTCGCCGCGGTCCTCGACGTGGTGATAGATCGTCATGGCGCTCACACCCACCTCGCCGGCGAGGCGTCGGATGGTCAGCTTTTCCCAGCCATCGCGCTCGATGATCTGCCTGGCTGCGTTGAGCACTTCGGCGCGCGAGGTGCGCGGTGGCCGGCCGCTGCGGCCACGTGGTGGTTTGGTCTCAGCCATTGGTCCATCCTCGGAGTATCGAACTGCGACTCGGCTCACCATTGCGTGGCGAGGTCCTATCGGCGTACATTAATATACGCGTACGAAAACATCGCTTGATGAGGAAGATGGTTGTGATGTCGACTCTGCGCTCACGCACCCCGCTGGTGCTGCTTTATGTGGGCCTGGTGCTGACTGTTGCAGTCGGTGTTGTTCCCTTCATTGCCAGGGATGCGATTGCTGATCACGTCAGTTCGGGGTATCCGGCCTACTCGGAGGCACGGGTCAGCGAGGCCGTGAATCTATGGCTGGTGGTCCTTACCGTTCTGGGCGTTCTTGGCGTTATCGGTTGGTTGTCGTCGATTTGGGCCGCACGGCGGAACTGGTACGTCACATGGGTTACCAGCGCTCTGCTGGTCACTGGGGCGGCCCTTTCGCTGACTGCAGCGCTGATCCGGGATACCTCGGGTGAGGTCGGACTCGCCCCGACGATTGGTGCACTCTTGCTCCTGCCGTGCGCGGCCGGAGTAGCGGCCGTGGTGCTGGTGTGGAAGCAGCAGTTCACTCTCGACGGCGCCGGCAGTCCACTCGCAAGCTGATCCAGCACAGTGATGGTTTGCAGCTGCCAGGAGGGGCCGCCACGAGAGTCCTGGCTGTTCTTCTATGGCCTTGGCGTTGTCCTGGAGCTGACGCTTCTCGCGTTCATCTTCCGCTCTGCCTGGACCTGGCCCCACGCCGCACCATCGACGGCTGCCTCGACCAGCTCGCAGCCTGACCACTCGCACTGAGCGGGTGTGAGGCCAACAGCAGCCCACCGGCGCCACCGACCTCGTGTCCGAGGGCGGTCGGCGGGGTCGGGCCAACCGCGCGCCAGATTGCTCGAGGCGCGGGGTCCCCGGGACCCAGCCAGGTGGAATGGGGTCGGTAGGTCGAGTCCGTCTCGACGTTAGTACATCGATTGATGTACTATTGTGCACATGGTCACCGCCACCACGGCATCACTGGAGGCCCTCGCCCGGTTCGGACATGCGCTGTCCGACGCCACGCGTGCCCGGATCATGATGAGCCTGCGCGAGGCACCGGCGTACCCGGCTGATCTGGCCGACACGCTCGGGGTAACCAGGCAGTCGATCTCGAACCACCTGGCCTGCTTGCGAGGCTGCGGCCTCGTGGTCGCCGTTCGTGAAGGTCGCCGTACTCGTTACGAGCTGGCCGACGTTCGCCTGATCCATGCATTGGCTGATCTGCACGACCTCGTGTTGACCACCGACCCCGACGCCTGCGTCGAGGCAGACCGGAACGGTTGCTGCTGATGAGCCACGGACCATCGCACGTCATGAGCGCCGGTACTCGCCCTGATGAATCGACCGAGCGTCGCGACGCCTTGATCCGGCGAGTGCGTCTGCTCGTCGGCTTCGCCATCACGTACAACGTAGTCGAGGCGGTCGTGGCGTTGATCGCCGGCAGTGCCGCGGGCTCTGCGGCGCTCCTCGGCTTCGGTCTGGATTCGGCCGTCGAAGTCTCCTCAGCCGCCGCGGTGGCGTGGCAGTTCGCCGGCAGGGACCACGAGGTCCGCGAGAAGACCGCGCTTCGACTGATTGCCCTGTGGTTCTTCGGGCTGGCGACCTTCGTCACGGTCGAAGCTGTCGGTGCGTTGGTGGCCGGCCACGCGCCCGAGCACTCCGGCCTCGGGATCGCGATCGCCGCACTCAGCTTGCTGATCATGCCGATCGTCTCGTCGACCCAACGACGCGCCGGCCACGCACTCGGCTCGCACTCCGCGGTCGCCGACTCCAAGCAGACACTGCTGTGCACCTACATGTCCGCCGCCTTGTTGATCGGCCTGCTGGCGAAGAGCCTGCTCGGCTGGTGGTGGGCAGATGCGTCAGCCGCGCTGCTCATCGCCGGCTTGGCCGTCAAGGAAGGCCTCAACGCCTGGAGCGGTGACGTCTGCTGCTCGCCGACTGAAGTCTTCTTCGATCACGGTGAGCACGACGATGGCTGCCATGACGAGGACGGCTGCTGTGGGTGCGAGACGATACGGTCATGAGCTGGACCGAACGATCTCGACGCGTGCCGCCGCTGGGCTGGGTTGCACTCGGGCTGATCGCACAACAGATCCTCGCGGGTGGCCGGCGTCCCAGCCGAGCATCGGCGACGCTGGCGGGAGGGACTGCCGTCATCAGTCTTGGACTCCTGGCCTCGTCGGTGACCTCCTTCCGCCGGCGCCGGACCACGGTCGATCCACTGACGCCTGAACGAGCACGCCATCTGGTCGTCGAAGGGCCCTTCCGCATCACCCGCAATCCCATGTACGTCGCGATGAGCGGCGTCCTCCTGGCCCACGCCGTTGCCCGGCGATCCCTCCTCGCGTTGCTCCCGACGGCAGGCTTCGTCGTGGTGATCAACAAGAGCCAGATCGAGGCCGAAGAGCAGGCGTTGGCCGCCAACTTCGGATCGGACTGGGGCCGTTACGCCGCCACGACCCCGCGGTGGCTCAGCCTCCGACCGCTGATCCGACGCGACCCAGGAAAGGCGACGCCCGTCGGCTGATCGGCGAACCCGGCCCGGTCGGTCCGCTCGCGAAGGTGTCGCCCTCTCGTGATCTCCCGTAACGTCGAATCCACATCGGGTCTGAAGGGAGCGAGTATGGGCATCTTTTCGAAGAAGGGCGATACCGAGGTTCTCGCGAAGCTCGCGAGTGCCCCGGAGCCGTACAACCAGATCGGACAACGGCTGCACGAGATCGTTCGGCAGAACGCTCCGAGCCTCGAACCGGTCGTGCGGTGGGGGATCCCGTTTTACACCCGCGACGGGGTCGATGTGTGCTACATCAAGTCGGGCAAGGGCTTCTTGGTCTTCGGGTTCGACGAGACGATCAATCCCGCTTTCACCGACGCCGAGACGATGCACCCGGTGGTGTGGAGCATCACCTCACTCGACGAGGGCACTGAGGAACGCATCGCAGCGCTGGTGAGAAAGTCTGTTGCGTAGTCCAGGGTCGGATGTCGAGCCGGCCGGCTCTGATGTCGAGAGCTTGGACCACACTTGTGATCCTTGACCCCGAGGAGGACCTGCGTGACGCGCTACCGCTACTACACCGCGACGAGCCTCGACGGCTTCCTTGCCACCGAGTCGGACTCCCTGGCGTGGTTGTTCAGGCAGGACATCGACGAGCAGGGGCCGGGCAATCCTGAGGAGTTCATTGCCGAGGTCGGGGCACAGGTGATGGGTGCCACCACGTACCTGTGGGTCCAGGAGCACGAACCGGACTGGCTGCCGCAGATGCCCACGTTCGTGTTCACCCACCGCGAGCTCCAGCCGGCGAACGAGCACGTGTCGTTCGTGGCGGGTTCCCCGACGGTTTACCGGACCACGTTCGAGCAAGCCGCCGATGGGAAAGACGTCTGGGTGATGGGCGGGGGAGACCTCGCAGCGGAGTTCGCCACGGCGGGAATGCTCGATGAGATCCTGGTGTCGATCGCATCGGTGACTCTCGGCTCCGGAAGACCGCTCCTGGCTGGCGCGTTCGATCTGGCGCTTCAGGATTGCGCCCGCAACCGTGATTTCGTCATGGCCCGTTACGACCTCGTCGGGCCCATGGAAGACGCGTGAGCCGTCGTCAGTCAGCGCGGAACAGCGAGTCGGCAAGGGCGCGAGCCGCGGGTGCGACCTCGTGACCGAGACGCAGGCAGCCTTCGGGAGCGAGGTCCTGGGCCGAGCCGCCGACAGCGATCGTGAGATCGGGGGCCTGCGCGGTGATCGCGGTGACGGTCTGGGTCAGTGACGTCGCGTCACGGGTCATCGGGACCGCCAGGACGGCGGCACGAATGCCCGGCTCGCCGACGGCCTCGACCCAGTCTTCGGCGGGGACGTCTGCTCCCAGGTAGGTGGTGTGCAGTCCGGCGCGTCGGGCGGCGGTGGCGAACGCGAGCAGTCCGAGGTCGTGGTGCGCCCCCGGCGGGAGGCCGATCACGACACGTGGTGCGCTGCGACCTGCGCCGGCCGCGTCGTAGGACTGGGAGAGTCGGCGGGTGACGGCGTGGGCGGCCAGGTGTTCGCCGGCCACACTGACCTGTCCGGCCTCCCAGGCGGCGCCGAGCTCGCGCAGGCTCGGCAGCAGCCAACCGTCCACGACGGACTCGAACGACGCGCTGGTGAAGTGCGCGTCGAGGATCGCTGTGAGCCCTTCGACGTCGTAGGCGGCGGCCGCGCGCGCGAGCGAGGCGGTGTCGACGGTCGAGGAGCTGAGCGTCCCGGCTGTCACCGGGTGAGCGGCTGCCTCGGCGGCCTCGCGAGCCGACCAGCCCGAGGCGATGAGGGTGTTCATCCGGCGCAGCTGGTCAACGGCCGCATCGTCGTAGAGCCGGTACCCGGACTCGGTGCGCTGCGCCAGGTCCAGCCCGTACCGGCGCTCCCAAGCGCGCAGCGTCGAGTCGCTGACTCCGACCAGCTCGGCGGCGCGCTTGATGGTGTACATGGGCGAGCCGACTCTAGCCCAGGATGCGCCGCAACGACGCCTGCGCTTCGTCGCCCAGCTTCTTGAAGGCGGGGGCGGTGAACGGCGCGATCAGCTTCGCCAGCCCCTTGAAGGTGAAGTCGGCGGTGTAGGTCATCGCGGTCCCGCCGGTCGCGGTCGGCGTGAGCGTCATCGTGTCGACCGCCACGACCGTCTTGTTCTCGCCCCGCAGACGCAGCCGCGCGGGGGAGTGCAGCTCCAGGACCTCGTAGGTCAGCTCGGTCCGCCGGCCCATGAACCTCGAGACGTTCAGGTAGCGACTGCCGACGCCGCCGTCCCCGCTCTGCAGGGTCGTGCGGATCGTGCCGGGGTCCCACTCGTCGGTGTTCGTGAAGTCCGCGAGGTAGGCGAAGACCTCCTCGATCGGGCGGGGAGACGTGACCGTTCGTTGGATGCGCATGCGCTGACCTAACCTTTGACAAACCTTGTACGAACATCGTACGGTCGTGGACATCGATCCGGCAAGCGGGTCACATCACGAGGAGGCGGCGATGCAGCACGAGCCCGCACAGGACCGAACGGCGATCGACCTCGCGCTGCATCGC
>DATMSF010000295.1:0-5116 GCA_035565535.1 Aeromicrobium sp. | reverse complement strand
AGACCGCGCGCCAGCAGCTGATCATCGAGCTGCTCGGTCGGCACGCCGTCCGTTCCCAGGCCGATCTGACGGCGCTGCTGGAGGCCCAGGGCGTCACCGCGACGCCGTCGACCGTCTCGCGCGATCTCGACGAGCTGGATGCCGTCCGGGTACGACGCAGCGACGGCGCGTTGGTGTACGCGGTACCGGGGGAGGGCGGCGACCGCACGCCCCGCGCGGCGACCGACTCAGCTGCGGCCCAGACGCGCCTGCAGCGACTGCTGCGCGAGCTGCTCGTGTCGGCGGACGCCTCGGCGAACCTCGTGGTGTTGCGCACGCCACCGGGAGCCGCCCAGTTCCTGGCCTCGGCGATCGACCACGTCCAGATGACCGAGGCGCTCGGCACGATTGCGGGGGACGACACCGTCATGTTGATCGCGCGCGACCCCCACGGCGGCCAAGCCCTCGCGGACCACTTCACCGACCTCGCCCGTAAGGTGCCCATCGATGACTGACACGCCCGAATCGACTCCTGCCGTCCGCGGCGACGTCGAGGCGGCCGACTCCCGCCTGTGGGGCGGACGCTTCGCGAGCGGACCGTCTCCGGAGCTGGTCGACCTGTCCCGCTCGACCCACTTCGACTGGCGGCTGGCGCCCTACGACCTGGCCGGCTCGCGCGCCCATGCCGGCGTGCTGCACGCTGCGGGGCTGCTGACCGATGACGACCACGCTGCGATGCTGGCCGGCATCGCCGAGCTGGACCGTGCCGTCGGGGCGGGGGAGTTCCTGCCCGAACCCGGGGACGAAGACGTCCACTCCGCACTCGAACGCGGGTTGATGGAGACCCTCGGCCGCGACCTGGGTGGCAGGCTGCGGGCGGGGCGTTCCCGCAACGACCAGGTGGCGACCTTGTTCCGGATGTACCTGCGCGACCACGGTCGGCGCGTGGGGGGACTCGTTCGTGACCTCGTCATCGCCATCGCCGACCAGGCACAGGCCCACCTCGGCGCACCCATGCCGGGTCGCACGCACCTGCAGCACGCCCAGCCCGTCCTGCTGTCGCACCACCTGCTGGCGCACGCCTGGCCGCTCGTGCGCGGGTTGGACCGGCTGGCCGACTGGGACACGCGCGTCGCAGCGGACTCGCCGTACGGGTCGGGCGCACTCGCCGGGTCGTCGCTGGGCCTGGACCCGGAGCAGGTGGCGAGCGACCTGGGATTCACCGGTTCGACGGCCAACTCGATCGACGGCACGGCGTCGCGCGACTTCGTCGCCGAGTTCGCGTTCGTGGTCGCGCAGATCGGCATCGACGTCTCCCGGCTGGCCGAGGAGATCATCATCTGGAACACCAAGGAATTCGACTTCGTCACGCTGCACGACGGGTACTCGACCGGTTCGAGCATCATGCCGCAGAAGAAGAATCCCGACATCGCGGAGCTGGCGCGCGGCAAGGCCGGGCGACTCATCGGCAACCTGTCCGGGCTGCTGGCGACCCTGAAGGCCCTGCCACTGGCGTACAACCGCGACCTGCAGGAGGACAAGGAGCCGGTCTTCGACTCGATCGACACCCTCGAGGTGCTGCTCCCGGCCTTCACGGGCATGGTCGCGACCTTGACCTTCAACACCGAGCGGATGGCGGCGTTGGCTCCGCAGGGCTTTGCGCTCGCGACCGACATCGCCGAGTGGCTGGTGCGCCAAGGTGTGCCGTTCCGAGAGGCCCACGAGCTGTCAGGCGCGTGCGTGCAGACGTGCGAGCGACGCGGGATCGAGCTGTGGGAGCTGACCGACGAGGACTTCGCCGCCATCTCGCCGCACCTGACTCCGCAGGTCCGCGACGTGCTCAGCGTCGAGGGCTCACTTGCGTCGCGCGATGCACGCGGTGGCACTGCGCCGGCCCGCGTCGCCGAGCAGCTGGCCGAGCTGCGGGCGCGGCTGTGAGCGTCACCGACCTGTCCTGACCGCCCGACCCGGGCGCTGCCACGGCTGAGCGCTGCCACGGCTGAGAGCGGTGTCCAGGCTGAGCTGTGTCCGGGCCGAGGGGGCCCGGCTGATCACTGCAGGGCGGCGGAGAACTCGGTCGAGCGGTAGAACGGTTCCAGTCGGCCGCGGACCAGCCGCTCCAGGCTACCGTCGACCGCAGCGGCGGTGACGATCGTCGCTGCCGCGTGCTGGGCATCGGTGACCAGATCGGCGCGTGTGATGCCCAAGCCTTCGACCACAGAGGTGACGGGTGTGTCCCCGTAGACGTCGAAGACCGTCGCGACGAGCTGTGCTGCCAGGTCGGCCACCGGGGCGCTGCCCAAGGCCTCGACGGCGACGTCGTGCAGCAGCCCCACCGTGCGTCGCGTGTCCTGGCTGCTCGCGATGCGCGACAGGCCGCGGACCCGCGTGCCGGACCGCTGATCCCACAGCTGCAGAAACGCCTCCTTGAACTGCGGGTCCTGCAACGTGTCGACAGCGACTCGATTGAGT
The DNA here is from genome assembly GCA_035565535.1 of Aeromicrobium sp. Taxonomy (GTDB): domain Bacteria; phylum Actinomycetota; class Actinomycetes; order Propionibacteriales; family Nocardioidaceae; genus Aeromicrobium. The sequence continues at coordinate 2,665 of DATMSF010000295.1, read as the reverse complement.
CGACGCGCAGCGATCTGGGCGCCTTTCCCGGCGGTCCCACCCAGCAGCTGCTCGACACCGCTGGCGCCGACGCCGACGACCTTCGACGCCGTGCCCAGCAGTCCGCCGACACCCGGCACCTTCGCTGCTGCTGTCCTGCCGCTGCCCAGGACGTCGCCGACCAGGCGCGCGACGAAGCGCGACACGACGCTCGCGATCAGAGGGCTCTCGACGATCTCGTCGAGCACGCGCTCGATCACGGGTCGAGCAGCGATCAGCTCGTCGACCACACGGGCCACGTCGTCCCGGGAGATGAGGTCAGCGGCGGTGAACGGTTCGGTCGGTCCGGCGTGGAGGACGTCGGCGGCACCGAGCGCCAGTCGTTCTGCGACCGACGACGGCGGCACGGTGCTCAGGACTCGCTGTACCACGCGGACGACCTCGGTGGCGTCGAGCAGCTGACGGAGGGTGATCGACTCGCCGGCGTCGAGCAGCTCGTCGACGACATCGGCGACGTGCCCGTCGCGTTCGGCGCCGGTCAATGCTGCGATCGTGAACCGGACGTGTGCGTCGAGAAGCTTGTCGGCCAGTGATGCGCTGTGCTCTGACATGCAGTCAGCGTAGTGAGGGCACCCGCTAGGGTCGGAAACATGCTGTCAGCCCGATCGTTGCTCGTGGTTCCACTGCTGGCGTTGTCGTTGGCCGCCTGTGGTTCGGACGAACCCGGGACCACCGAGACGTCCGCCGCACCGTCTCAGTCGACGACCGAACCCGCTCAGGCCGACGGCAAGTGTGTCTACACCGAGGAGAGCTCGCCGGCCAAGGACGTCGATCTACCGCCGGCCGAACCACTCGCGGCGACCTCGATGACCATCGTGACCAACCGCGGTGACATCACCGTCTCGCTCGACTCCGCATCGGCGCCGTGCACCGTCAGCTCGTTCGTCTCGCTGGCCCGGCAGGGCTACTTCGACGACACCAAGTGTCACCGCCTGGTGCCGGGCTTCGTGCTGCAGTGTGGCGACCCCAGTGCGACCGGCACCGGTGGGCCGGGCTACCGGTTCGATGACGAGCTCAGCGGTGAGGAGACCTACGCCGAGGGAACCTTGGCGATGGCGAACGCCGGCCCGAACACCAACGGCTCGCAGTTCTTCATCGTGCTGGCCGACGCGGGGCTACCGCCGTCCTACACGGTCTTCGGCTCCGTCGATCCTGCCGGCATGGAGGTCGCCCACGAGATCGAGGCGGGCGGGAACGGCGCCGACGGCGTCGCGCCGAGAGAGGACGTCGTGATCGAGGGCGTCTCCTGAACGCCGAACCCGAGGTCCTGAGCCGGGCGCGTGCGCTGCTCGGCCGAACTCTTCACGGCCATGCGGTCGCGGTGTGCATCACCGAGGTCGAGGCGTACAACGGTATCGACGATCCGGCGTCGCATGCGTTCACCCGCACTCCGCGTTCGGAGATCATGTACGGGCCGCCCTGGCGGCTGTACGTGTACCGCTCGTACGGGATCCACCACTGCGCCAATGTCGTGACCGGCCCGTCGGAGACGGCGTCGGCCGTGCTGATTCGGGCGGGCCGGGTCGTCGAGGGGATCGACGTGGCTCGCCGACGACGCGGAGCGGTCGAGGACGACGCCCTGGCCCGTGGGCCGGGCAACCTCGCCCGAGCGTTGGGACTGACGCTGACCGACCTCGGCACGGACCTGCTGTCGGCTGAAGGGGTGCACCTGGGCCCGCCGGCCGACCGGCCGGCCGACATCAGCTCGGGCCCACGCGTCGGCGTCTCTCAGGCGGCCGACCTGCCGTGGCGGTTCTGGATCACCGCAGACCCGACCGTCTCGGTATATCGCCGCAGTCCGCGAGCCCAGCCACCGAGGCGCTGACGCCACGGACAGTCCTCGCGGTCGACCGACACCTCGTCAACCGGTCGACCCCGCCCACGCCTCGTCGACCAGACGGTGGGCCTCGTCGCGGCTCAGACCCTGACGCCGAGCCGTGCGTGCGAATGCTGCAGCGGCCTCGACCGCAGCGGCATCGGCGAGGCGACGCGGGCTGACGCACGTACCGTTTCGCCCGCGGGTCTGGACCACGCCGTCGGCCTCCAGCGCTCGGTAGGCCTTCGCCACCGTATTGACGGCGACGCCCAGGTCGGCGGCCAGCGCGCGCACGGTCGGCAACCGGTGCCCGGGCGGCCAGGCCCCTGAGGACACCCGCGCGGCGATCTGCCGTCGCACCTGCTCGAACGGCGGCTCGGTGGCCCCGTGATCGACGCTCAGCATCCCACCAGTGTGCCCGGCGATCAGTCCGAGTCGGGCTCCGACTCCGGCGCGGCCGCGGGCAGCGCACACACGCCGTCGACGCAGAGGGCCGAGTCGTCGCCCTCGACGATCTCGAACGGGCCGGTCATGCCGGTTCCGACGCTCGTGTCAGCGCCTGCAGGAAGACCTCGGGCTGCTGGGCCCCTGAGACCCCGTACCGGCCGTCGATGACGAAGAAGGGGACGCCGCCGATGCCGTACTCGACGGCCTGGTCGATGTCGGCGTCGACCGCATCGGCGTACGTGCCGGCGTTCAGCTCCCGGACGACCTCGTCGCGGTCCAGACCGACGTCGGCAGCCAGATCGGCCAGCTCCTCGACCCGACCGACGTGGCGACCCTGCTCGAAGTAGGCCTTGAGCAGACGCT
>DATMSF010000294.1:0-1640 GCA_035565535.1 Aeromicrobium sp. | reverse complement strand
TGATCGTCCGCCCGCCGTCGGACAGCGCGTTGCGGTAGGCCTCGCGCGCCTCGTCCCAGCGACCCTGGAAGCCGAGGAACTCCGCCAGACTGCACAAGAACATCGCTCGGCCCGTCTCGCCGACGTCGAGTGCATCGATTTCTCTTCGAAGTGCTGCGAGTCGCCGATCTCCCGTCATCGAGAACTCGATCTCCTCGGCACGATCGCAGGCTTCCTCGAAGTCCATGCGAGGAGTCTTGCACGCCGAGGTTGTCCACAGAGTGCCTGCGTGCCGAGGTTGTCCACACCGGGCAAGGACGTGGTCGTGACGGTCGGGCGCCGCTCGTAACGTCGATCGGAGCCGCGCCACCGATCAAAGGACCTGCCCATGACCATCGTCCCGTTCGATTCGTTGCCCGATCATCCCGTCGACCCGATGTATCGGTTCTTGGATCAGGAGTGTCAAGGCAAGTCAGTCGCGACCGTCCGTCGTTATCACCAGGTCATTGCCGCCCTCGTCGAGTTCCTCGAGGGCGTCGACGTGACGGCTGTGTACGGCGAGCGGATCCAAGCGCATCTGCACAGCTGTCGGCAGCGTCTCGGGCGCGATGCGTTCATCGAGGCACTCGGGTACCCCGGCGTCGTGCGCGTGCTGCCGATGTTCCTCGAAGCTCCGTGGCTACCGCCTCCCGGCCAACAACGTCGGACGCATCGCAGTCTGGTCGAACGGCTGATCACGTACCTGCGGCGGCAAGGGCTGATCGACTCGACCGTCCTGAGAACGGACCTGAAGGTGGCGCGGAAGGCGGTCCAGGGTGCACGTTCGCTCGATTACGGGATCTGGCCGCGGCCGGAGCGAGACGAGGCCGGTGTCACGACCGTGACGGTGGACCTGGAGCTGTCCAACAACGTGCTCGACGACCTGCTGGACGACGCCGAGGAGGGCGACGTCTCGCTCAGTGAGCTCATCACGCGGCGACTCGACCCACCCGACGATCCGTACGTGCGCTGGTACTGAATGGAACATGCGAAATGCATGCTACGGTCGACGTCGTGGTCAACGTCCAGGTGAAGCGGGTGCCCGAAGCGTGGCATGACACGCTCAAGCGGCGCGCTGCTGAGCGAGCGATCTCGCTGAACGACCTGCTGCTGGAGATTCTCGAACGCGAGGTCTCGATGCCGACGCTGCAGGAGTGGAACCGCGAAGCCAAACGCCTGGCCGACCGCATCGACGCCTCCGACGACCTCAAAGAGCTGGTTCGATCGCAAGAGTTTTGGGACGAGGTGAGGGGTCGATGGAACGAGCCGCCGTACGCGACGCGAGTGTCGTCGTCGACCACCTGATCAGCGGGAAGGCGATCGAAGGGTCACTGATCGGCCCGGGGCTGCTGATCGCTGAAGTGTCGTCGGCGGTGGCCAGGCTCCGGCGCCTCGGGCGGCTCCATCCCGACGCAGCGGATCACGCGATTCGGATGCTCCTGCAGCTTCCGGTCCGATCGATCCCCGATGCGGTGCTGCTGCCGCTGGCTTGGCGCCTGAACCAGGTGGTGTCGATCGCCGACGCGTTCTACGTCGCCTGCGCCATGTTGTTCGACGTTCCGTTGCACACCCACGACCGCCGACTCGCACGGGCGGTGGCCGGTCTGGGTGTGCAGGTGGTC
>DATMSF010000293.1:0-3446 GCA_035565535.1 Aeromicrobium sp. | reverse complement strand
GGGGTCTCGTTCTCCACAACCAGTTGTCCACAGACTTTGTGACAGGCTCTTCCATTGAGGGCTGATCTCCGGCAGGATTCCGGGCACAGCCTGACTCGGGAAGGACCATCGGGGGATGGATCGACTGGCACCGGCATTCGCCGACCGTGTGCGTGACCTCGTGCGCGAACGGCGCATCGACCCGCGCACCGACACCGACGGAGTGCGTCAGGCCGCGCTTGAGGTCATCGCCGAGCACGACCGCCACAGCCTGACCGGAGCCGTGCGCCCGGTCGAGCAGCCCGACCAGATCGTCGGACGGATCCTGGCCGACGTGTCCGGCTTCGGCCCGCTCCAGCCGTTCCTCGACGACCCGTCGGTCGAAGAGATCTGGATCAATCAGCCCGATCGCGTGTTCATCGCGCGCGAGGGACGATCGGAGCTGACGACCGTGATGCTGACGGCCGATCAGGTCCGCGAGCTGGTCGAGCGCATGCTGTCCTCGTCGGGGCGACGCCTCGACATCAGTCAGCCGTTCGCCGACGCGATGCTCCCCGGTGGGCACCGTCTGCACGTCGTCCTCGACGGCATCACGCGAGGGTTCTCAGCCGTCAACATCCGCAAGTTCGTGGCTCGGGCGCATCGGCTCGACGACCTGGTCGAGCTCGGCTCGATGGATGCGGCGGTAGCGGGCTTTCTCGACGCGTGCGTCCGGGCAGGACTGAACATCGTGGTCTCGGGAGCGACGCAGGCCGGGAAGACGACGCTGTTGAACTGTCTGGCCGCGTCCATACCCGGCAGCCAACGGCTCATCTCGGTCGAGGAAGTCTTCGAGCTGCAGTGCGGCCATCCGGACTGGGTCGCCATGCAGACGCGACAATCCGGATTGGAGGGCACCGGCGAGATCGACCTGCGTGCGCTGGTGAAGGAGGCCCTGCGGATGCGTCCGTCGCGCATCGTCGTCGGCGAGGTCCGCGCTGCCGAGTGCCTGGACCTGCTGCTCGCGCTCAACGCCGGACTGCCGGGCATGGCCTCGATCCACGCGAGTTCTGCACGCCAGGCCCTGGTCAAGCTCTGCACGTTGCCGTTGTTGGCCGGGGAGAACATCGGATCGGCATTCGTCGTGCCGACGGTGGCTGCATCCGTCGACGTGGTGGTCCACACGGGTATCGACGCCACAGGCCATCGGGCGGTCCGCGAGGTCGTGGCCGTCACCGGACGAGTCGAGAACGGGAACATCGAGTGCGAGCCGGTGTTCGAACGCGTCGACGGCAGGTGGCGCCGACGTCACGGTCGTCCGCACCGAGTCGAGGCGTTCGCCAACGCCGGGATCGACCTCGACGACGTGCTGCTGGGCGGTGAACCGTGGGCGTGGTGATCGGGTTGATGTTCGGGCTGGGACTCGCGTCGGTGTCATGGGCCTTCCTGGAGCCGCACTGGCGCCCGGCGACCCACCGGTCGCCACGCCGCCGCCGAGTCACCGACCTGTTGGCGTCGGCGGGCGTGACAGGAGTTGCGCCGTGGCAGTTCGTCGCGGTGTGTGTCGCCTGCTTCGTCCTCGGATTCGTGGTGATGGCCGCTGCGTCCGGGGTCGCGGTCGTGGGCTTGACATTCGCGACCTTCTCGGCCGTCCTCCCAGTCGGCATCCTGCGGGGCCGAGCCGAGCGTCGGCGTCGTGATCACGCCGCCTTGTGGCCCGACGCCGTGGACAACCTGGCCTCGGCGGTCAGAGCAGGACTCTCGCTGCCGGACGCGCTGATCCAGCTCGGCGAACGCGGGCCGTCGGGTCTGCGCGAGCCGTTCGTTCGGTTCGCGGCCGACTACCAGACCTCCGGACGGTTCGACCAGTCGCTCGATCTGCTCAAGGACCGGCTCGCCGACCCGACCGGTGATCGTGTCGTCGAAGCGCTGCGCATGGCTCGAGACGTGGGCGGAGGCGATCTCGGGCGCGTCCTGCGGTCGCTCAGCGGCTTCCTGCGCGAGGACCAACGCACACGCGGTGAGGTGGAGTCCAGACAGTCCTGGACCGTGACCGGTGCCCGGATCGCCGTAGCGGCTCCGTGGGTCGTGCTGCTGTTGATGAGCTTCCAGGGCGGCGACGCCGTCGCACGGTACGCCACCACCACGGGCGTCCTCGTCCTGGTGGGAGGGGCCGTCAGCTGTGCGCTGGCCTATCGGCTGATGACCGTCATCGGGCGGTTGCCGACCGAGCGACGGGTGCTCGTGTGACGGGCGGCTTGGCATCGACCGGCGCGGTCATCGGCTTCTGCGCAGCCGCGGGACTGTGGGCCATGGCAGCAGGATGGCGGCGCTCCCGGCGGCCGTCGGTCATGCAGCGCGTTGCGCCGTACGTCCGTGACGTCCAGCCGCAGCTCACGTCCCGGACCGCGGGCGGCGTGGTCGGCGCCGTGTTCGCTCCCTCGGTACGCCGCGCCGGTGACGCTGTGGGTGAGCGGGTCGGCAGCACCGCCAGTGTTCGCTCGCGGTTAGACCGGTTGGGTACCGCCACGACGGTCGAGGAGTTCCGTCTGCAACAGGCCGCGTGGGGTGTCGCCGGGACGGCTGTCCTGACGATCGTCGCGATGCTGCTGTGGTCCACTCGCCACACGCCGGCGCCGGTGCTCGTCGCGTTGTGTGCCTTCGGTTTCGTCGCCGGGGTGATGGCTCGCGACCAGCAGCTGGCGAGCGAGGTTGCTCGGCGTGAGTCCGCCATGGAACAGGAGCTTCCGGTCTTCGCCGAGCTGCTCGCCCTCGCGGTTGCGGCGGGCGAGAGCCCGGTAGCCGGGATGGAGCGCATCGTGCGGCGCAGCCGCGGCGAGCTGTCGGACGAGCTGGGCCGGGTGCTCAGCGAGATCCGGACCGGCACACCGATGGCCGCTGCGTTCGACGCCTTGTCGCGTCGCACCGGTGTGGAGAGCGTGGCGCGCTTCGCCGACGGGATGGCGGTCGCGATCGATCGCGGCACGCCGCTCGTCGACGTGCTGCACGCGCAAGCGGCCGACGTTCGCGAAGCAGCTCGACGGCGGCTGATGGAGCTGGGCGGACGCAAGGAGGTGGCGATGATGGTTCCGGTCGTCTTCCTGGTGCTCCCGGTGACCGTGATCTTCGCCTTCTATCCGGGCTTGATGGGCCTTCACTTGACGAGCGGGGGATGAGATGACCGATCGGGGGATCGTGATGAGGATGCGACGCAATCTGCGCCGGTGGCGTTCGGACGAGCGCGGAGACGTTCCGGGCTGGGTGATGATCACGGTGATGTCGGCCGGACTGGTGGCGATCATCGCTGCCGCAGCCGGTCCGCAGCTGAGATCGATGGTGACGCAGGCGTTGTCGGCCGTCGGCGGCTGAGGACGGTGAGCGAGCGCCACGTCGACGAACGGGGCGCAGCGGTGGCCGAGTTCGTCCTGGTGATGATGCTGCTGGTTCCGCTCGTCCTGGGGATCGTGCAGGTCGGGCTGGTCCTGCAC
>DATMSF010000292.1:0-2938 GCA_035565535.1 Aeromicrobium sp. | reverse complement strand
AGAAGGCGACTTGTGCGGCCGACGCGATCGCTCAGGCGGTCGAGAGCCGCTGGGCCAGTGGCGCCACTGCGCAGAGCCAGGCCTTCGCGCGCGAGGCGTTGTCGGAGCTGATCCCTGCAGCGCCCGCGTTCGTCGCGGGCGACGCCGATGCTGCCAGCGCCACCGCCGGCGGAAGCCATCTCGCGGGCCGGGCCATCGACCTGTCCAAGACCACGGGCGCGCACGCGATGGCCTACGGCCTGACCAAGCGGCACGGCATCAGCCACGGGCACGCGGTCGCCGTCACGCTCGGTGCCTTCGCCCGGGCGCACGCCGAAGCGGCAGCACGCCGGCCGGACCTGATGGCCGTGCTCGACGACATCGCGGAGCTGATCGGCGCCGCCGACGCGTCGTCGGTCGGGGACCGGCTCGACGACCTGGCCACCACGATGGGCCTGCAGCTGCGACTCAGCGACCTCGGCGTTCCCCGCACCGACATCCCGGTCCTGGCAGGCGCGGTCAACGTCGAGCGACTCGGCAACAACCCGGTCCCTTTCACCACGTCGGGGTTGGCCGAGCTGCTGAACACGTGCTGGTAGCGTCGACCGACGCCGCGAAGATTTCGACGGTGATTCGGATACAGTTTTCAACGCTGTCGTGCAGTCGCGCGGCAGCACCATCACATCGGGCGGGTTGCGGTCGACCTGGCTGACTGGAACACCCGGCCGCGGAGGATCAATGGACCTGCAGCAGTTCGTCGGCATTCTTGCTGCGCGATGGAAGTTCATCGTCATCACGGTGCTCATCGGAACGCTCGCCACGGTGATGCTCAGCCTGAGCCGTTCGCCCGAGTACGCCTCAACGGGTCGCGTCTTCATCGCGGTGCCGAACGACGTCCAGCTCGACTCGCTGTCCACGCTGCTGGTGACGCAGCGCGCCTCGTCCTATGCCGCACTGGCCACAGATCCGGTGCTGTTGCAGAAGGTGGTCGATCGATCCGGACTGCCCATCACCCGCACGGAGCTGGCCGAACGCATCTCGGCGAGCGTCGCCACGAACACCCAGATCGTCGAGGTCACGGCGACCGGGCAGACACCTGAAGAAGCGCGCGATCTGGCCGACGCCGAGATCCAGGAGCTCGTCGCCCTGGTCACCGAGCTCGAACGCCCGGCCAATGACAAGGCGACAGCGGCAGTGGTCGCCCGCTCGACCGGCACTCCCACGCTGGATCCGGAACCGATCGGCTTGCCGATGTCGTTCTTGCTGGCCATCGGCATCGTGTTGAGCATCCTCGCAGCGATCGCCGGCGCCTTGTTGAAGGACCTGCTCGACCGGACGATCAAGTCTCGTCACGACGTCGAGTCGTCCAGCCAGGCCCCGGTGATCTCAGCGCTGCCGCTGGATCGTGCCGTCGCCAAGGACGCGCGAGGGGCCGTTGCACCGACCAGCTCCTTGATCGAGGCGTTCCGGGTGCTGCGCACCAACTTGCGGTTCGCCGACCTCGACGGCAACCGACAGGTCATCTTGGTGACGAGCGCTCTGCCCAATGAAGGCAAGACGCTGACTGCCGTCAACCTGGCCAAGGCGATGGCTGCCGCAGGGCAGTCGGTCCTGCTGGTCGACTGCGACCTGCGCAACCCCAACGCTGCAGCGAGCCTCGGGCTGGAGAACTCGGTCGGCGTGATGTCGGTGCTCCTGGGACGCGTGCCCCTCGAAGGTGCGATCCAGCCGACCGCTGACGGACTGGACGTGCTGCCCACCGGTCCACGCCCGCCCAACCCGTCCGAGGTGCTCGAGACCGACGCGGTGCGCGACCTGATCAACGAGCTGCGCACCCGCTACGACGTCATCGTGCTGGACGCTCCGCCGGTCCTGCCGGTCTCCGACACCTCCGCGTTGGTCCGCTACAGCGACGGCATCATCGTCCTGGCGCGGTTCGGACAGACGCGCAAGGACGCCCTGAAGCTGGCCGTCGACCGATTGACCGCCCTGGGTGGCCGCCTGTACGGCTCGGTGCTCAACGGTGTGCCGACGCGTTCGATGGCCGGTTACGGATACGGCTACTACGGCTACTACGGCTACGGACCAGAAGACCTGCCGGTGGCGGCCGACGCCGGCAAGCGACGCGCGAACCAGTGATCACCCGACACAGATAACGGCGGCGCCGGGAACGAGTCCGTCGGCGCCGCCGGGTTCAGCAGGGTCGGCTACCAAGCGTGCTTCCTGTCGAATCTGTCGAGCCGGGGCCGTTCGACTTCCCTGAGCGGGGCGAGCGGATGTCCCGGAACGACTTCCCTTGGGGACGGGTGATCGCCGCGTGGGTACCGATTGCTGGACCGTCTGTGAAGTTCTGTGGCCATCGTGACCCGAGTGCCCGGCGTTCGTACACCCCTACCAGCTCGTAATGTTGTGTGCCTTGCTTCACGAGGCGACGAGACGCCCGGACTTGCGCCGGCGCAGCACTGAGGCGGTGACTGCTGCGACGGCTCCGCCGATCAGCAGGGCGGCCGTGGCACGGCCCACGCGGCTGTCGAGTCCGAGTCGGTTCCGCAGCGAGACGGGGTTGCGGAACACCAGGATCGGCCAGTCGTTCTCCTCGGCGATCCGGCGCAGCGCCTTGTCAGGGTTGACCGCGAACGGGTGTCCCACGGCCCGCAGCATCGGGGCGTCGGTCTCGGAGTCGGAGTAGGCGTAGGACCGGCTCAGGTCGTAGCCGCGCTCGCGGGCGAGCCGCTCCATCGCGACGGCCTTGTTGGGGCCGTAGGCGTAGAAGTCGACTTCGCCGGTGTACCGGCCGTTCTCGTGCACCAGCGTCGTGGCGATCACGTGGTCGACGCCCAGCAGCTGGCCGAACGGTTCGACGACCTCGCTGCCCGAGGCCGAGATGATCACGACGTCTCGACCGGCTGCCTGGTGCTCCTCGATCAGCGCGACGGCCTCGTCGTAGACCAGCGGGTTG
>DATMSF010000291.1:0-2657 GCA_035565535.1 Aeromicrobium sp. | reverse complement strand
GTCCGGCCCGGTTCGGAGGCCAAGCTGGCCTCGTACGCCTATCAGTGGGGCAACAGCCGACGAGTCGTGCCGGTGCCGGGCGAGCTGACCCAGGACGCCCTGGGGGTCGATCCGACGTGGGTGGCGACGCACGCGGGACAGGTCGACCACTTCTTCCACCTGGCGGCGTCCTACGACATGACCGCATCGCCGGAAGCCAACGACCGTCTCAACCTCGACGGCACCCGAAACGCCGTCGCGCTGGCCGCGGCACTCGAGGCCGGCTGCTTCCACCAGGTGTCGTCGATCGCCGCCTCGGGCGACTTCAGCGGCTCGTTCACCGAGGACATGTTCGACGAGGGGCAGGGCTTCCAGTCCGACTACCACCGGACCAAGTTCGGGTCGGAGAAGCTGGTGCGCGACGAGTGTCCGGTGCCGTGGCGCGTCTACCGTCCGGCGATCGTCGTCGGCGACAGCCGGACCGGCGAGATCGACAAGGTCGACGGCCCGTACTACTTCTTCACGTTGATCAAGCGGATGCGCGACTACGTGCCGTCCTGGTTGCCGATGTTCGCGGCCGGGATGGGCCACACCAACATCGTCCCGGTCGACTACGTCGCCCAGGCGATGGATCACCTCGCGCACCAGCCGGGACTCGACGGTCGCGCGTTCCACCTGGCGAACCCGCGGACCCAGCGCAACCTGGACGTGATCAACGCGTTCGCACGCGCCGCGAAGTCCCCGTCGTTCCAGGTCGCCCTGGACTCGAAGGTCTCCGGTGTCGTCCCCACCCAGCTGATCCAGTCGGTCGTGGGCCGCGCGACCTCGACGCGGACCGGGCACCTGGCCGCGGAGCAGACCCTCGGACGTCTGGGCGTCCCGACGCAGATCCTGGCGCACGTCGCGATGCCGACCCGGTACTCCTCGAAGATCACCCGCGAGGCGCTCGAGGGCTCCGGTATCACCGTGCCGAGACTCAGCTCGTACGCGGGCACGTTGTGGGACTACTGGGAGCAGAACCTCGACCCCGACATCACGGCCGACCGAGCGACCGCGGCGGCACTGAAGGGCAAGCTCGTGGTCATCACCGGCGCGTCGTCCGGCATCGGCAAGGCCACTGCCCTGCGGGTGGCCGCACTCGGCGGCACACCCGTCCTGGTCGCGCGCGGGGCCGAGAAGCTCGAACGGACCAGGAACGACATCCAGGCCAAGGGCGGTACCGCCCACGTGTACCCGTGCGACCTGTCCGACCTGGACGATATCGACCGCCTGACCAAGAAGATCGTCAAGGACCTGGGACCTGTCGACGTGGTCGTCAACAACGCCGGCCGGTCGATCCGCCGTTCCTTGCGGCTGTCGTACGACCGCTTCCACGACTTCGAGCGGACGATGCAGCTGAACTACTTCGGCGCGATCCGCCTCGTGATGGGCCTGATCCCGTCGATGTCAGCCGGCGGAGGTGGGCACGTCGTCAACATCTCCTCGATCGGAGTCCAGACGAATCCGCCGCGGTTCTCCGCCTACGTCGCCTCGAAGGCGGCACTGGACGCCTGGAGCCGGGTCGTCAGCTCCGAGCTGGTCGGCGACAGCATCACCTTTACCTCAATCCACATGCCGTTGGTCCGCACGCCGATGATCGCACCGACCAAGATCTACGACGCGTTCCCGACGATCAGCCCGGCCCAGGCGGCCGACCTGGTCCTCAAGGCGATCCGCCACCGGCCCCACGAGATCAACACGCTGATGGGCACAGCCGGGGAGGTGTCGCACGCCCTGGCGCCCAAGATGGCGTTCCAGGTACTGCACCAGGCGTACAAGATCTTCCCCGATTCGGCGGCAGCCCGCGGCGACGGGGCGGCCGAGCAGGTCAGCAAGCAGCAGAAGATCCTGGCGCGGGTGCTCAAGGGCGTGCACTGGTGACCCGTAGATTGGCCGTATGACGGTTCGTCGTGTCCAGGGCAGTGAGGTCGAGTACGGCATCGCGGTCACGGGGCAGCCCCATGCCAACCCCATGGTCGCCTCGACCCACGTGGTCAACGCGTATGCCGCCGCCAACGGTCTGACGCGCCGGGCCCGTTGGGACTTCGAGGAGGAGACACCGCTGCGTGACGCCCGCGGGTTCGACCTGAGCCGGGACGCCGCCGACCCGTCGCAGCTGACCGATGAGGACCTCGGACTGGCCAACATCATCTTGACCAACGGCGCGCGGCTGTACGTCGATCATGCGCACCCGGAGTACTCCAGCCCGGAGGTGACCCGACCGCTCGACGTGGTGCTGTGGGAGAAGGCCGGCGAGGAGGTCATGCGTCGTGGGGCCGAGCTGGCCGGCGAGATGCCGCAGGCAGCGCCGATCGTGCTGTACAAGAACAACATCGACAACAAGGGTGCCTCGTACGGCTCGCACGAGAACTACCTGATGGACCGTCAGGTGCCGTTCGAGAGCATCGTGGAGCACCTGACCCCGTTCTTCGTCTCCCGGCAGATCGTGACGGGAGCAGGGCGTGTCGGTCAGCGCCAGGACGGCAGCGTCCACGCTTTCCAGATCAGCCAACGCGCCGACTACTTCGAGGTCAACGTCGGCCTGGAGACCACGCTCAAGCGCCCCATCATCAACACCCGCGACGAGCCCCACGCCGATCCCAAGAAGTACCGCCGTCTGCACGTGATCGTCGGGGACG
>DATMSF010000290.1:0-3900 GCA_035565535.1 Aeromicrobium sp. | reverse complement strand
GCAGCGCGATCACGCGTCGCCCGAGTCCGCGCTGCTGGTTGACCCGACGGGCCATGTCGACCATCTGCAACCGGTCGGGCCCACCGAAGTCGGGAGCTCGTCCGGTGGGTCCGGACTCGACCAGGTCGACCAGCTTCTCGGCGACCTCGACGGCCGCGACGGGTTGGCTCAGCATCGTGGGCACGAGCGACAGCTTGCCCAGCGTGACGAACCCCAGCGCCTGCTCGGAGAACTCGTGGAACTGGGTGGCGCGCAGGATCGACCAGGGCACGTCGCTGCCGGTGATGATCCGCTCCTGCTCCTGCTTGCCCTGGTAGTAGCCGTACGGCACGTCGTCGATACCGACGATCGACAGCGCGACGTGGTGGCGTACGCCGGCCGACTTCCCCGCCGCGAGCAGGTGGCGGGTCACGCTGCCGAAGAACTCCTCGGCGGCCCGTCTGCTGGTGGTCTTGACACTCGTGACGTCCACGACCGCGTCGACCCCGGTCAGGTCCAGTCCGTCACCCGTGGTCAGGTCGACACCGGTCGAACGAGTCAGCACCCGGATGTCGTGACCGCGCGCCCGCGCGACCTCGACGACGTGACGACCGACGACGCCGGTACCGCCGGCCACGGCGACTGTGCTCATGGCTTCAGCGTGCCATCGACATGGTCGGATAGTCGACGTACCCCTCGGCGCCTCCGCCGTAGAACGTCTTGGGGTTCGGTGGGTTGAGCGCGGCACCGGAGCGCAGACGAGCCGGGAGATCGGGGTTGGCGATGAACGCGCGACCGAACGCGGCGGCATCGATCAGCCCGGCACGGATCAGCCGCTCGGCCTTCGCGGTCGTGTAGGCACCGGCGCCGATGATGCCGCCGGGGAACGCAGCCCGCAGGCGCGCACGGTAGTCGTCGTCGAGTGCCGGGCCGCCGGCCCAGTCGGGCTCGGACAGGTGCAGGAATGCCACGTCGCGGTGCGCCAGCTCCTCAGCGACGTACAACGCGTCCTCGGCCGCGCCCTCGTCGAGCGCCTCCAGACCGTTGAAGACCCCGACCGGTGACAACCGGATCCCGACCCGATCGGCGGACCACGCGTCGACCACGGCGTCGACGACCTGGAGCATCAGCCTGGCTCGGTTCTCGACCGATCCCCCGTACTCGTCGTCTCGCAGGTTCGAGACCGGGCTGAGGAACTGGTGCAACAAGTAGCCGTGCGCGCCGTGGATCTCCACCAGGTCGAACCCGGCCTCACGAGCGTTCTCGGTCGCCCGACGGTAGTCGTCGATGGTCCGGACGATGTCGTCCTTCGTCGCCGCGCGTGGAATCGGGCAGTTGACACGTAACGGGCCGCCGTCAGGACCCTTGATGGTCGTGCGGTTCCGGTACGGACCGGCCGACGCCGACAACGGCAGACGCCCGTCGTGGAACGACTCGTGCGAGACGCGACCGACGTGCCACAGCTGGGCCGCGATGCGCCCGCCTGCGTCATGGACGGCGTCGGTGATGCGGCGCCAGCCGGCGACCTGTTCGGCAGAGTGGATGCCCGGCGTGTCCATGTAGCCCTTGCCCTCGGGCGAGATCTGGGTGCCCTCCGACACGATCAGGCCCGCGGCCGCGCGCTGGACGTAGTAGTCGCGCATCAGGTCGTTCGGCACGTCGCCGGGCGCGGTGGCACGCATGCGGGTCAGCGGTGCCATCAGGACCCGGTTGGGCAGGGCGACCGCGCCCAGACGGACAGGTTCGAACAATGGTGAGCTCACGTCAGAGGTTCAACTGGTCAGGTCGCTGCAAGATTCCCACCGACGAGTCCGGGCCAATCCCGCTGGGAAGATGACAGATGGCCGACCGATAGTCTGAGCCCATGACTCACGATCAGCCGCTGGCCAGCTTCGACCCCGAGATCGCAGGGCTGCTGGATGCCGAACTGCGCCGTCAGCAGACCACGCTCGAGATGATCGCCTCGGAGAACTTCGCCCCGGTCGCTGCACTCGAGGCGATGGGCACGGTGCTGACCAACAAGTACGCCGAGGGCTATCCCGGCAAGCGGTACTACGGCGGTTGCGAGGTCGTCGACCAGGTCGAGCAGATCGCGATCGACCGGCTCAAGGAGCTGTTCGGCGCCGAGTACGCCAACGTCCAACCCCACTCCGGTGCCACCGCCAATGCCGCGGTGCTGCACGCGATCGCTCGTCCCGGTGACGTCGTCATGGGTCTGGACCTGGCCAACGGCGGCCACCTGACCCACGGCATGAAGATCAACTTCTCCGGCCGGCTGTACCAGATCGTGCCGTACCACGTCGACGACAACGGCCTGGTCGACATGGACGAGGTCGCCGCCCTGGCGCGCGAGCACTCCCCGAAGGTCATCATCGCCGGTTGGTCGGCCTACCCGCGTCAGCTCGACTTCGCCGCGTTCCGCGCGATCGCCGACGAGGTGGGTGCGCTGCTGTGGGTCGACATGGCGCACTTCGCCGGTCTCGTCGCGGCCGGCCTGCACCCCAGTCCGCTGCCGCACGCGCACGTCGTGTCCACCACGACCCACAAGACCCTCGGCGGTCCGCGCGGAGGCGCGATCTTGTCGAACGACCCCGAGATGGTCAAGAAGCTGCAGTCCGCAGTCTTCCCCGGCCAGCAGGGCGGACCCCTCGAGCACGTCATCGCCGCCAAGGCGGTGGCGTTCAAGATGGCACTGCAGCCGGAGTTCAAGGACAGGCAGCAGCGCACCCTCGACGGCGCCCGAATCCTGGCCGAACGATTGACCGCCGACGACGCCAAGGCCGCCGGAGTGCAGGTGCTCAGTGGCGGCACCGACGTGCACCTGGTCCTGGTCGACCTGCGCAACAGTGAGCTCGACGGCCAGCAGGCCGAGGACCGGCTCGACGACGTGGGCATCACGGTCAACCGCAACGCCGTGCCCAACGACCCCCGTCCGCCGATGATCACCTCAGGGTTGCGCATCGGCACGCCGGCCCTGGCCACCCGCGGTTTCGGCGTCGAGGAGTTCACGGAGGTCGCCGACGTCATCGCCGAGGCGCTCAAGCCCGGCGACGTCGACGTCGAGGGGTTGCGCAAGCGCACCGCGGCCCTGGCCGAACGCTTCCCGCTCTACCCCGATCTGACTCCGTTCACGGCGTGAGCCTCAGGTCGTGGTTCACCCCGGCGATGCTGGGGCTCCACGCATTCTGGGCCGTCGCCGTCGTGGTGTGCACGCTCGGCGGTCTGTGGCAGATGGGCGTGTACGAGTCGCGTCAGGACGAGGCGATCGACCACTCCCGCACCGAGGGCGTGGTCGACATCGGCCAGGTGTGGTCGGTCGGTGAGGCGTTCCCTTCCGACCTGAGCAATCGCACGGTCACGGTGGCCGGACGGTTCGGTGACGCTGCCGACCAGCTGTGGGTCGTGGGTCCTGCGACGGACGGCAGGGCGTGGATCGTGGCGCCCTTCTGGGTCGACGGCTCCGACGCCGCGCTGCTGGTGGTTCGCGGGTCGCAGGCCGAGGTCGGCGACCTGCCGGACGTGCCGGACGGCGAGCTGACGCTGACGGTCTCGCTCCAACCGAGCGTGAGCGGTGCCGGTCCACTCGATGAGAACCGGGTGACCACGTCGGTCACGGTCGCGACGTTGCTGAACGAGCTGCCCTACCGGCTGTGGTCCGGCTACGGCATCGTCACCGACGGCTCGCCGCCCCCGGACGGGGCGACGCTGGTGCAGCCGCCCGACCCCGACGTCTCGTGGACCGTGGGCCTGAAGAACCTGGCCTATGCCCTGCAGTGGTGGGTGTTCGCGGCCTTCTCGGTGTTCATGTGGTGGCGGATGCTCGCCGATCAGGCCGACAAGCAGAGCCGTACGAGCAGGCCGGTAGCCTGAAGCAGTGAAGAACGTCGCGCTCATCTACCGTGTCCTGGCCTGGATCGTCGA
>DATMSF010000289.1:0-4272 GCA_035565535.1 Aeromicrobium sp. | reverse complement strand
TGATCGCGACCGCCGGGATCATCGCCGGCGTCGGCGCCGGGCTGACGATCGGCCACCGGTTCGACGTCGACACGCTGACCGGCGTCACGTCGGCAACCTTGGCCGAGCCGTGGATCGCTGCGCTCGCCGGTGCTGTGGCGGCCGCTGCTTTCGCCTTCTCCGCCTATGCCCCCGCGCGCTCGCTGCTGCCGATCGCCGTGATCTCGGGCGTCGCGACGCTGGTCTACGTCGTGATCGCTCGCCAGGAGGTCGACCCCACGTGGCCCGCGGGCGTCGCTGCCGTCCTGATCGGATTGGTGGGGTACGGAGTGGCGATGCGCATCGCGGTGCCACCACTGGTCGTCGTCGTGGCCGCGATCGTGCCGCTGCTGCCGGGCCTGTCGATCTACCGCGGGTTGACGCTCTTGGCCTCGGACGACCTGCTCGGCCTGGTGGCGCTGATCACGGCCGTCTCGACTGCCATTGCCCTGTCGTCGGGTGTCATACTCGGCGAGTACGTGGCACAACCGTTGCGTCGTGAGGCGCGGCGATTGGAACAGCGCCTCGCAGGTCCCCGATTGGTGGGTCCTTTGAGGGCGCGCACCGCCCGGTCGCAACGACGGGGTCGGACCAAATAGTCGACCGAGAAATGTACAGTTAGTGTGCAACTAAGCATTTGCTTAGTTGTCATTCCACCGGAGGTACCCATGAAGTTGCGCCTGTCCGCGGAGGACGTCGCGTTCCGGGAGGAGATGCGCGAGTTCTTCACGACGCAGATCCCCCAGCACATCCGAGACACGGTCGCGGCTCGGCGCGAGCTGTCGAAGGAACAGTTCGTCGAGTCGATGCAAATCATGAACGCCGCCGGTCTGGCCGTGCCGAACTGGCCCGTCGAGTGGGGCGGCAAGGACTGGACCCCGCTCCAGCGCCACATCTGGCACGAGGAGATGCAGCTGGCCAACGTGCCGCCACCGCTGGCGTTCAACGCCGGGATGATCGGGCCGGTCCTGGCCGCGTTCGCCTCTCAGGAGATGAAAGAGCGCTTCTTGCCGGCCACCGCCAATCTCGACATCTGGTGGAGCCAAGGATTCTCCGAGCCCGACGCCGGATCGGACCTGGCCGGACTCAAGACCAAGGCGGTGCTCGAGGGCGACGAGTGGATCGTCAACGGACAGAAGACCTGGACCACGCTCGGACAGTACGGCGACTGGATCTTCACGCTGGTCCGCACCGACCCGGACGTCAAGAAGCAGGCCGGCATCTCGATGTTGCTCATCGACATGCGGAGCGAAGGTCTCACGGTACGACCGATCGAGCTGATCGACGGCAGTCGCGAGGTCAACGAGGTCTTCTTCGACAACGTGCGTGTACCCGCCGAGAATCTCGTCGGTGAGGTCAACAAGGGCTGGGACTACGCCAAGTTCCTGCTCGGCAACGAGCGCATCGGTGTCGCACCGGTCGGCGGCATCAAGCGCAATCTGGCTGCGGCTAAGAAGGTCGCACTGTCGGCCGGCCCCGGCGGGTCGTCCCTGTTCGACGATCCGGTGTTCGCCGCGCGTGTGGTCGAGTTGGAGAACGAGGTGCTCGCCCTCGAGCTGACCGCCATGCGAGTCGTGGCCAACTCCGCCGACGGCAAGCCGCACCCGGCGTCGTCGGTGATGAAGCTGCGCGGTAGCCAGTTGCAGCAGGACGTGTCGGAGCTGTTCGTCGACATCGCCGGACCGTCGGTCATCGCATCCGGCGCGGGCGCCGACTCCGACATCGAGGACTGGGCGCAGGTGTCTGCTCCGGTGTACATGAACTTGCGCAAGGCCTCGATCTACGGCGGCTCCAACGAGGTGCAACGCCAAATCATCGCCGGCGGCATTCTGGGACTGAGGGGCTGACATGGATTTCGTCTACGACGCTGAGCAAGAGGCACTGAAGGCGGCCATGGCTGCCGTGCTGGGCAAGGCCTACGACTCCAGCGAGACCCGCCGCGCGGTCACCCAGGTCGATCCGGGGTGGTCGGAGGGCACCTGGCAGCAGCTCGCCGAGACCGGCGCGCTCGGTCTGCCGTTCGCCGAGGCCGACGGCGGCTTCGGTGCGGGACCGGTCGAGGTCGCGATCGTGGCCGAGGAGATCGGGCGCGTCATCGCACCCGAGCCGTACGTCGAGACCGTCGTGCTCGCGGGCAGCCTCGTGCAGGCGCTGGGTTCGGACGAGCAGCGGGCCCACATCCTCGGCGGCATTGCCGAGGGCACGCTCGTGCCCGCGGTCGCCCACGCCGAGACCGGTGCGCGATACGGCCTGCAGCCGACCGCCGTCACGGCGGCGGGTTCAGGTGATTCCTGGACGCTGTCCGGCACCAAGGAGCCCGTCATCACCGGCGAGCGGGCGGACCTGCTGATCGTCACGGCGGCACTGCCGTCCGGCGGTACGGGTGTGTTCGTCGTGGAGCCCGACGCGACAGGCTTGACGCGTATGGGTTACCGCACGGCAGACGGTGGACGCGCAGCCAAGGTCACGTTCGCCGACACCCCGGCGACACCGTTGGGCTCGGCCGGGTCCGACGCCTCGGATGCCGTGGCGCTTGCGGTGGCGAAGGCGCAGGTCGCGTACTGCCACGAGGCGCTCGGTGCCATGGAGACCGCGCTGCACACGACCGTCGAGTACCTCAAGACGCGCAAGCAGTTCGGCGTCCCACTGATGACGTTCCAGGCCCTGACGTTCCGGGCTGCCGACATGTACATGCAGCTCGAGCTCGCGCGCAGCATCGTCATGTGGGCCACGCTCGTGCTGGCGGACAGCGAGGATGCCCGCTTCCAGATCGAGGCGGCCCAGCGCGCCAAGCTGAAGATCAGCACGGCGTCGCGGCTCGTCTCGCAGGAGGCCGTCCAGATGCACGGTGGTATCGGCGTGACGGCCGAGTACAGCATCGCGCACTACATGGCCAGGCTGACGGTCATCGATCACCTCCTCGGTGACGGTGCGCATCAGCTCGGTGCCCTGGCGGCGTCGGTCGACGACCACGCGGAGCTCGACCCGTTCGGCGAGTAGCCCCCACGATCGACATCGTGCGCCCCTGGAGGACGTGACCGCCGGGGGCGCATGATGCGGGTATGGACCTCTTGGATCGACTCCGGTTGGACGTACCCGTGGCACAAGCCGGGATGGGTGGCGGCGTGTCCGGTCCGGCCCTGGCCGGCGCCATCGCCGCTGCGGGCGGTCTGGGCACCCTCGGGCTGGCCTCCCCGGCGGCTCTGACAGCCGGGTTCGCAGCGGTCAGGGATCAGGCCCCCGGGCGGGCGGTCGCGGTCAATCTGCTGATGCCGTTCGTGCGGTCCCGGCACGTGGAGGCATGCCGGTCCGGGATGATCGACGTCGCCGTGCTGTTCTTCGGCGGTGACGCCGCGCTCGTGCAGGAGCTGCACAGTGCCGGTGTGTTCGTGATGGCCCAGGTGGGGACGACGTCCGAGGCGGCCCAGGCGGTCGGCTGGGGCGTCGACGGGCTGATCGCCCAAGGAATCGAGGCCGGCGGTCACCTGCTCGGCCGGGAGCCGGGGCCGGACTTCCTCGATCGCGTCCTGCCGATCGCCGCCAGTCGTCCGGTCCTGCTGGCAGGCGGCATCGCGACAGGCGCCGACACGCAGAACGCGTTGGCGTGTGGCGCGGACGGCGTGGTGGCGGGCACGCGCTTTCTGCTGACCCACGAGTCCGATGCCCACCCGGCGTACAAGCAACGCGTGCTCGACGCCGAGCGCACCGTCGAGACGACCCTGTTCGGGCTGGGCTGGCCTGCCCGCCATCGGGTCGTGCCCAATGCTGCGACGGACCGCTGGATCCGCCCCGACGGCAGCCTGCGCCGGCTGCCCGACGTGATCAACCACTCCAGCGCGCCTCTGAGTCGCATCATCACCGACTCGATGATCAGCGCGTTGCCACGACTGCAAAGGGCGCGCGTGCCGGCCCTGTCGCCGACGCCGCCCCTGACCGGTATGTCGAGATCGACGGTCGACAACACCCCTTTGTACGCCGGGGAATCGGCGCTGCGCATCGACTCACTCGTGTCTGCCGCCGAGGCGGTCCAACAACTCGCCTCCGAAGCATGACCGATGCTGATACTGATGTCGGCAAATAACGAAATCCCCCACGCTGACTGCGTGGGGGATTTCGTTTCTGCGGAGGATAGGGGATTCGAACCCCTGAGAGCTTTCACTCAACCCGCTTTCCAAGCGAGCGCACTAGGCCACTATGCGAATCCTCCGCGGATGAGATTACCTGGCAGGTGCGGTCGTGGGCCAATCGGGGACG